>PLLX01000056.1 GCA_003141415.1 Bacteroidales bacterium | reverse complement strand
ATAAGAAGCGTTCAACTTAGTTATTAGACATACTCCCGTTATATTTAAGCCATTTTGCAACTAGAAGATAGAGAATTTCAACTTCAATGGCCTAAATATCACTTATAAAGCAAGGAAGATTCTATATCTTAGTTTGCTGCTTTATTTTTATTTTTCTAGTGAATTTGTTAATTTTAAGTTTAAAAATTAATTCAAACATGAATAAATTCAAATTTCTTGTTGTAGTATTGATTTTAATATTCAATCAATTATCTGTCGGGAGAGGTAAATTCATTCAATATCCTTCTGCAGATGACTCTGTTAATCTCGTTGAGAAAGTGTATCTTCATGTAGATCGTGACAGTTACCACACAGGTGACGATATCTGGTTCAAAGCATACCTGATTGATGCTCTGGACCGCTTGCTTACTGATCATAGCAGTAACCTTCATGTCGAACTGATTTCTCCTTCCTCAAAAATCATCTCCAACAGGATAATTCGTCTTGAGGGAGGTTTAGGTAATGGCGATTTCAAGCTGCCAGATGACATCAAGTCTGGAAGATACAACTTACGGGCATACACCAACTATATGAGGAATTTCGGTAATGAGTTATTCTTCAGTAAAGATATTGTTGTTATTAATTCAACTGATTCAAGCGAAATCTCAGACAAAGTAAAATATGTTGAAAATAAATTCCAGGTAAGCTTCTTTCCGGAAGGAGGTTCTCTGGTTGACAATGTCTCTTCAATTGTTGCATTTAAGGCTGTAAATTATCTCGGTAAAGGTTGTGATGTATCCGGAAAGATCTTTTCGTCAGGCGGTGAGTTGATTACGACATTCAAATCAACGCACCTTGGTATGGGCACATTCTTCCTGAGACCATTGCCTGGTTTGAAATACTATTCTATGGTCAGGGGAGCTGATAGTATTGATATTAAGACTGAATCACCGACAAGTTTTCCAACCGGTGTAACATTTAGCGTGTCAGTAAATCAGAATAATGAGTTATTAATTATTACAAAGACAAATCCTGAAACACTGGCACTCCTTTCAGACCGGGACTTATTACTTAGTTTCTCAATTCGAAAGGAAGTTTTTAAGACAATACCCATTAAGATTAAATCTCCTGTTACCAGTTTTGTTATTCCGACTGATAATCTTCCGGAAGGAATTTTGATGCTGACACTTTCAACCCTGGAGGATCTTCCTCTCTCTGAAAGACTTATTTATAATGAAAGAGAGGCTCCTTTAAAAATTCAAATTGAAACTGATAAACATTTATACGGAAAGAGAGAACCTGTTACTCTCAAAATTTCTTTGTCAGAAGATTCAATTATTGAAAGAGAGGGAAATGTCTCATTAGCTGTCGTTAATGAAAACCTCACATATAATACATCTAAGTTCCCAAGGACTATATCATCATGGTTTCTTTTGGAGTCAGATGTCCGTGGAAATGTTGAGGATCCATCGTATTATTTTGATCCCTCAAATCCTGACAGATTAAAAGACATGGATCTTTTGCTTCGTACCCAGGGCTGGCGCGACTTCACCTGGAAATACGATACGACTTATTTCCCTCCGGAGAATGGGTTTACAGTATCCGGGATATTAAGAAAAGATAATAAGAACAAACCCGTTGAGGACTCGAGGGTCAGTATCGGAATATTCGGAAGTAAGAGTAACCTTATAAAAACAGTTCCGGTTGACTCAATTGGGAGATTCAAATTGTCTGACATTGACCTGACAGGACAGGCAACATTGATCGCAACTGGAATTGGTAAAAATGATCATCCGGAGGGATTTCTGACTTTGGATTCAGTTACTTACAACCCCGTTGAAGTATCCGATAAACAGTCAGCGGTTTCAATCTTAGCTGAAAACAACCAGAGTAGACTTAAATCCTATTATACTATTAATGAGGCCATAAAAAAGAAATACAAACTATCTGATACGATAAGTCTTGGGGCGGTAAATATTATTTCTGAGCGTCACACGGATCCACAAACTGTCAAAGTAGAAAGCAGTCGTTTAAAATATGGTAAGCCTGATGATGAGCTGAAAATATCGGAACAGATGCTGGGTTATAACGATATGCTTAAGCTTTTGAAAGGTAAATTTCCGGGACTAGTGGTTCTGGGAGATACTTCAATCGCTATTCGTGGACTAGGTTCACTAAATTTCAATACAAAACCACTTATCCTTATTGATGGCAATCAATCTACCTTTGCAGATTTGGTTGACATGCCGATATACCTTCTTGATAGAATCGATGTGCTGAAATTAGTTAGTTCAACGGTCATTTTTGGGTTACAGGGATTTGATGGAGTTATCAACCTGATTACAAAAGCAGGGGGTGGACCAGCCGTTTATAAACCCGTGGATTACTCGGCAAGGCTCAAGATTTCAGGGTACAGTGCTTCAAGGGTTTTCTATTCTCCACAACATTTGCCAGATTCAAATTCAGACATTAAACCTGATCTGAGATCAACGCTTTACTGGAAACCTGATATAAATCTGGACGGTACTAATGAAGTAATTCTGAATTATTATAATGGAGATAATTCATCATTAGTCAGAATTATTGCAGAGGGTATTACAACAACCGGCATTCCGGTAACCGGAAAGGCTGAATACGAAGTCAGATAAATCAAACAGCGTTAATCTGTCATAATGAAACGAATAGTTCTATTCCTTCTGGTAGTCAATTTTTTTCAGGTTGGTCACACTCAAATAGTTAAAGGGACCATTCTCGACAAGTCTAACAATTTAAAAATAAATTTTGCATCAATCTACATTAATGGAACATCTGTCGGAACTAATTCAGATCAAAATGGATATTTTGAATTAGATATTACAAAGTATAGTTCACTTCCGTTAACAATTAGTGCATTAGGATACTATTCAGTTACACTTACAGATTTTTCAAGGGAAAAACCAATAGAAGTTTATCTGATGCCAAAGACGTTTGAATTAAATGAAGTTTTTGTTGTAGCTAAATCAACTGTAAAAGAACGAAAAGCAAATTTAAAACTATTCCGGGACCAATTTCTTGGATCAAGTTATAATGGACAAAATTGTGTTATAATGAACGAAGGTGATATAACATTTGAAAATGGTACTTCGCGTGATACTTTAAAAGCTTTTGCCTCAAAGCCTATTTTAATTGTCAATAATGCATTAGGATACAAGATCACTTATTATCTTGATAAGTTTGAATACTACAGAAAAAGCAAATCCTTTCTTTATAAGGGTAGTGCTATTTTTAACGAAGATCTGGCAGGTGAAATGCCCCCAAAAAAGTATTTTGAAAAGAGAAGGAAGATTGCATACCTTGGATCAAGAAGTCATTTTTTCAGTTCACTTTGGACAAATTCTTTAAAATCAAATGGTTTCATTGTTAGAAATTCAGTAGACGAAATTATTAATTATGAAGATATCGTGATTGTAAGAGCCGGCTTTAAAAAATATCTTTCATACAAAGGCAATCTTAGTATCTATTACTTATCAAACTCCCCAAATAGTTTGATTGAACTATTAAAGACTAAAGATCCTGTTTTCTTTGACAGTTCAGGTTATTTCGATGGCTCAGGTGTAAAAGTTATAGGGCAAATGGCACAACAACGAATTGGCGATCTCCTTCCGTACGACTACAAGCTAAAATAAATACAAAATCCAACAAGAACCTGATTCTAAAATTAAAAAGCAGCAGCTAACTCGGTCAGTGCTTTAGTTAATTGACTTCGTCGAGCTCGGTCCGCTGAATCGGTCTTCGGTTGGCTTTGCCAGCCCGGACTACTTTATCATCGCACTCAAAAGTCTATGAGAGAAAAATTTAAACCACTTATTAAATCATGTGCCACCCGGACTGCTCCCGCTGCCGGGACAAAGTCAATAGGGCTGGCAGCCGAAGCACAATTGTCTTTGTTTTTGCAGAGCCACCTTGACAACTTTATCACACCATGACAACTCCTGCCATCTATCAGGACTAAAACACTATGCCGTCTAACAGCCTAAAGATAATTTCGTTATTGAAACTTGAAATTTGCTGATTTAATAAAAAATACTTATCTTTGGCGTTAGTAACGCTACACGGGAAATGATTACCTCTTTTGGGTCTAAGGAAACTGAAAAAATATGGAATGGGGATAGAGTAAAAAATCTACCTCAAGAAATACGACAAATTGGAAGAAGAAAATTAAGGATGCTTAATAACTCACAGAATTTAATAGACTTAAAAGTTCCTCCATCAAATAAACTAGAGAAACTTTCAGGTAAAATGAGTGACTTCTACAGTATCCGGATTAATGACCAATGGAGAATTGTTTTTAAATGGGACGATGGAAACTCAAGTGATGTAACAATATTGGATTATCATAAATTAAAAAATGGAAAAGCTTTCAAATATTCACCCAGGAGAAATTCTACTTGAAGAATTCCTTAAGCCTTTAAATATATCGGCTTATCGACTTTCAAAGGAACTTGGAATACCCCAGACTAGAACATCCGAGATAATTAAAGGACATAGGAGGATTACCGCAGACACAGCAATAAGACTCAGCTACTATTTTGGGAATTCTGCAAAATTCTGGCTTGGACTTCAGAATGACTTTGATCTTGAAGAAGAAAAGAAATCTAATGATCGGGAATTCAAACATATTAAGAGATTAAAAGAACATGCTGCCTAACAACTGAATCTTGTCATAAAAACAAATTTTTCAAAGACAAATTCTCTTCATGACAATTTAAAAATACGATGCCTAACAGCATTTATAATAATTCATCTCTTGACAAAAGACCTTAATGCCATCCTGCTGCCGAGACAAAGTCAATAGGTCTACCGGCCGATGTGCTGCTGGTGTCGTTTTTGCTAAGCCATCTGGACAATTTCATCATGAGATGACAACTTCCGTCCATCTAACGGGACTGGTACCGTCAAGACAAATTATCATGACCCAAGACTTTCGTCCACCTATCAGGCCTGGCAAAAACCACGCCAACGGCTCTGACTACACCCATGAAGAATGAATCAAAGTGTCATAGCTATCAATATAAAATGACTATTGTTATAGGTAAATATATTATAAAATAGTTGCATGACTACAAATATAGTCGTATATTTGCATCAAATCATTGATCAAAATCAAGATGTATGTTCAAAAACTATATTGACTTAGTTTTTCGATTTCTAAAGCAAACCATACTATTTGCAGCTATCAACGCGGTTGGACTTTCATTTCATACACTTATGAAATATCATTAGAGATAAAGAAAATTGATCTTGTTTTTATTTTTAAATAATTCGTAAAATATAGATCACTTAATATTAACCAATATTGAAACTATGAAAAAATTATCTTGGCTTGTTATCATTGTCATCAGCTTTGGGCTGATTAGTTGTAATTCAGGTTCACAACATCGAAATGAAGCAAATAAAGACATATCCACTATTAAATATAGAAGGATTACCGGGAAAGTTGTTAATGCGGCAGATATGAAGCCCATTGGTGGATCGATTATATCTTTTAATAATCCAATAAAAAATAAACCTGTTGGAACAGTAACTGACAGTGAAGGAAAATTTGTCCTCGATTCGATTCCTATAAGTGTTAAAAAGATTACAGTTGTTAATGTTTCAAAGAATAAAAGCAAGGAAGTCGAATTAAATGAAGAAGATAATATTTTAATAAAGATGGATTAATGGAATGTTAATGATCTGAGCATCCATATTTAGTATTTAATTACTCTATAAATATTTCAAATCATTAAAACTTAATGTAATGACGAAAAATGTTTTCTTCCTTACCTTATCGCTGTTTGTGTTTGATGCTTCGGTTTTTTCTCAGACATTAGATAAGATAATTGATAATTATCTGTCAGCAAGGGGACAATCAAATTTTAATGAGCTTCAAACCCTGATTGTAAAAGGAGAGGGTACAGTGATAAATGGCAATCTTAAATCTGACTTTAAAGAATATATTAAAAATCCTGCTAAGTTCAGAGTGGACACTTTTTTTGATAATATGAAGCATTCCGTTTTATATAATAATGGCAAAGGAGGAATAATCAGTCCCTTTACTGGTACTAACCAAAAAGAAAACTTCCCTGATATAAGTATCGACAGGATACAATCAATGGAGAAGTCTGATATCCAGGGTCTTTTGTTTAACTGGCAAAAAAAATGCAACCAAGTTAAATATGAAGGGAAAACTACGATAAAGAAGAATGAACTATTCAAGATCCGAATTATTACAAATACCTCTGATACACTTGAATATTACATCGATTCAAAAAATTATCTTCTAAAACAGGTTGTATATTTTCCTGATTTTCCAGACCCGACTGTTGTAACATATTCAAATTACAAGAATATAAAAGGAATGCAATTACCCTTTGAGATTTCTCTATCTAATCATACTGGTTGCATTAGCCAAAAAGAAATTAGTGAATATTTAATTAATCCTGTAATCGAAGATTCCCTTTTTGAGTTTAAATAACTGATTTACATGCTTAAACATTTTATCAAACTTACTTTCAGAAATATTTTTAGCAATAAATTATATGCTGGAATCAATATTCTGGGTTTGATATTAAGCTTATCCTCAGCCTTTATCATACTGCTTTACCTTACAACAGAGCTTTCTTATGACAAATTTCAAAAAAACAGGAAACAAATATTTAGAATAATTACAAAAAACAAAGACTTTGACGCATATTCCCCCATGACTTCATTTTATGCCGCTGAATTTTTTTCAAGTCGGATACCGGAAATTAAAAGTGCATGCAGGATTCAAAATATTACTGTAGATATTAAGAAAAACAATGAGCTGATAACAGAAGATAATTTTATCTGCACGGATAATTCTGTTTTCAGTATTTTTTCATTCAGAATTCTCGCCGGGAATCCTTCTTTATTATTAAAGGAAGCGAATTCAGTTGTCCTTACTAAATCAAAAGCGCTTAAATATTTTAACAGACTTGATATTGTTGGCAATGAATTACTGATCGACAAGAATGGAAAGGATGTTTCTTTGACTGTTACAGGGGTCATTGCGGATTTACCCGTTAATTCAACTATACAAATTGATTTTCTGACAAATATCTCTTTTTTGGAAAAACTACTTGATATTGATATTAAATCAACTAACCTAAGGGATAATAGCATTCTCAATACCTTTATTTTACTAACCAGACAAGCAATACCCAAAGAAATTGAGCAGAAAATAAACAACAATCTGTCAACTGTAAAAGATATAAATTACACATGCCAGCTTCAGCCATTGCCTGAAATGTATCTGCATTCATTGTACTTAGTAAATAACACGATTAATCAGAATGGCAATCCGGTAATTATTTGGATTTACCTGATTGTTCTAATGGTATTGTTAATTGCAGGTTGTGCAAATTATATTATTCTATCTACCGCCCGGGCATCAAAACGATTTAAAGAAGTTGGAATTCGAAAAGCATTTGGAAGCAATAATACTTATCTCTTCATTCAACTTATCAGTGGATCATTGATTGAAGCTCTAATCGCTTTCCCTTTTGCTTTCTCTATCTATGTTTATCTGGCTCCTCATTGTGAATCTATTTTTGGGAAACGATTATTGGATACCCTTCAATGTCAGGTGTTATCTATGATATTAATTGCTACATTAATTGTTGGTGTTCTTTCCGGGTTTATTATTTCCAGAAAAATTTCCAAATATAAAACTGTCGAAATAGTAATGTCGATCCCAGATACGGTTTTAAAAAGGAGTCTGCTTGCGAAGATATTAATAGGGGTACAGCTGGTTCTGTTTATTAGTCTGATGCAGTTTTCAACAATAATTAATAATCAATCGGACTATTTTAGAAATAAAGATTTAGGGTTTGACAGGGAAAATTTACTAATTGTTCAACGTTGGGATTTTATTTCGAGTGAAAGATTTAATGCTATCAAGGAAGAATTAATAAAAAGTCCTGGAATAATAGATGTCAGTGCTACAATATTCTTACCTCCAACTGCCAATACTATGATACAGAGAGTTAAATGCGTAGATGATCTTCATCAAGAGCAGCCAGGTCAGTCATTATGACAAAATCGGCTTTGAAAAGTATTGGTTTATTAAGCGATGAATTGGGGAAACAAGTTGATTTTATGTATGACAAATTCACTGTAATAGGAATTATAGAAGACTTCCATATTCATTCATTACATAAGAAAATAATTCCAACTGCGATTGTTATTAACAATCATCAATTTAAGGACATTGCAATAAGGGTAGATAAAAACAATATTAAGGCCACATTGGAAAATATTAGAAAGTCTATTTTGAATGTCCAGCCAGAAGATAAATTTGACATCAGGTTTTTCAATCAGGTTAATGATGAGAATTATGTTTCAGAACTGAGATTGGGATCAGTGGTATTGGCTTTTACTATTGTTTCATCGATTATTGCCTGCATGGGGCTCATTGGCTTATCATTATTTATTTCAAAACAGAGAACTAAAGAAATCGGTATCCGGAAGGTTCTGGGAGCAACTTCCTTAACAATATCAAACCTGTTTTTCAAAGAATTTTTACTATTACTTGTAATAGCTAATATTTTGGCGATTCCACTGGGCATATTCATTTCTAAACTCTGGCTTCAAAATTTTGCGTACAAAGCGCCAATACAGGTATCAATGTTTTTCCTGATTGGTTTAATATCATGTTTTATTGTTTTGATTTCAACAGGTATCCAAATCTTAAAATCATCACG
>PLLX01000023.1 GCA_003141415.1 Bacteroidales bacterium | reverse complement strand
TAGGGCCTGACACAGACGGCAACTTCCTATACCACCGGGCCGTTAGGTTTAAGATTTTGAGCACGATACCGGGATATCCAACCCTAAATAGCAAGAGGTTCGAAGGCTTTCAATCCTTACAAACACATACTTTTCTACTTACGCTGATATTTCTCATTAAGAAAACTATATATAGCACTTAAGTAATTATATCACAAGCTTTATACTCACATTATTCACAATGGTTTGGATAAGTCAAAGGCTGCGTCCTATTCAAAGACTTGTATTCAATTAACGTATGAGAAATATATTTATATTTACTAAATGAAAGAAAACAAATGGCAAAGTATAATGAAGAAACATTAACAAACTGGACAAAGCCTCCGAGTGATTCAGAACAGACCAAACTGGAAAATTCTGAGAGAATGGTTCGCGAAGCTATTAGTTCTGATGAGAAATTAAAACAAATTCCAACTGAAACATTTGGTCAAGGCTCTTATGCGAATAACACAAATGTTAGACTAAATAGTGACATTGACATTACTGTGCGATATACTGGAGGATTTTATTTTCAATTACCAGAAAATAAAAGTGAGAAAGATGTTGGTATAGATCACCTTCCAGCTTCAGAATATTCCTTTGACGAATTTAAAAATGATGTTGAAGCTTCATTAGTAAACAAGTTTGGAAGAACAGAAGTCAAGAGGGAGGATAAATGTATTACAATTATCGGTAATACATATCGAATAGAGACAGATGTTGTTCCAACATGGAACTTTCGGCAGTATTATGATAACGGCACTTATACACTTGGTACAAAGTTTAAGACTGATAAGGGAATATGGGTAATTAATTATCCAAAACAACATATTGAAAACGGTATTACCAAAAACACTAATACTGATAGGAGATTTAAGCGGCTAACTAGGTTGCATAGAAAGCTCCGATACAAAATGATTGAGGACGGTGAAGCTGTTAGTGGCAACATAACTTCATTCCTCATAGAATGCTTGACGTGGAATGTCCCAAACAATATCATTAATACTTCAAACAATTGGACAGATAGATTAAAACAATCAATTATTTTTTTATACGAAAACACAAAAACAGATGAAGCCTGCAAAGAATGGGGGGAGGTTTCAGAAATTCTTTATCTATTTGTGGGAAGAAAATGGTCTAGAGTAGATGTTAATAATTATATGATTCAACTTTGGAATTATCTAGAATTATAAAATATGGTAAGATACAACATTAGAATTTTTGCATTTATAATATTGGGCTTGGCATTTATTATATATGTTATAATATTCCTTTTAACCCAAAACCTAGAAAGCATTGATCTTCAAAAAGCTCTAACTCATATTTCGACAACAATTTCAATTAATATAATATTGTGGTCGATATTTTTAGCATGGGCTTGGAAATGGAGAATATTTTATCCATGGCTTGTTCCATTTCCTAATTTATCTGGAGACTGGGAAGGAACTATTAAATCCAATTGGAAAGGAAAAGAACTTGACCCAATTCCAACTGTAGTAAATATCTCACAAAACTTTTTCTCTGTACAAGTCAAAATCAAAACAAAAGAAAGCAGGAGTTATAGCATTGGAGCTTCTTTTGACATAGACAATGAACGTGGATTTCAGCAACTCATTTACTCTTACTTAAACACTCCAAAAGCAGGGATACGTGAGAGAAGTGAAATTCACTATGGTTCAACAATTTTGAATTTTGAAGGATTCAAAGTGATTAAAATGGAAGGTGAATATTGGACTGATAGAGAAACTACTGGAGAAGTATCTTTATCTAAAGTAAATATTTTAAAAAATGGATAAGAAAATACTTTTTAGAATTCTTCAGGTAACAGTCGGACTTGTATTATTGATCGTATGTGTGCTTTTTGCATCAGGGATAAATCCATTTTCTTTAAAGGGTGTGACTAAAATACCTACAATCGTAAGTATTGTAGTCCTTTTCTGGGGTTTTTACTTTTCAATTGGATGGAAATGGCCATATTTACGTAAACTAGTATATAAGGAAAACTTGAACGGAACTTGGTTTGGTACATACACCTCAAGGAATTTCATAACAAATGAGGTGTTCAAAGATCAGATTGCAGTCGTAATTAGACAATCCTTTGTAATGCTAAATGTCAAATCTCACACAGCCAACTACATTAATCATTCTTATGGCGAAACTCTGAATTATGATACTAATAGTGATACGCATCAGCTCATTTACCTTTATTCCCAAAGCATCTTTAAACCTGTAGATGATAATGCTAGAAAGGGTACTTCTGAACTGCAACTTAACTACAATTGTGACAAAGAAGAACTTTACGGGAATTTTTGGACAAATCACAATTCGAAAGGTTTTCTTAACCTTACCAAAATTACTAAAACTCAGGTCAAATCATTTAATGAAGCTTTAAAGCACTTAAACAATTAATAAATGGAATATAAATACATTGACGGAGATAACATTGGTTTAAAAATCGAAACTAGTTTTTTAGAAAATGACGAACTGTCATTAAAAGATATTAATACAGAGGTGCAAAGATCAGTAGAACAATTAACAAGGTTTTTAATTGACAATAATCAGATAATTGTATTTAGCGGGGCTGATGGTATTATTTGCAAGGGAGAGCACCTTGATATACCAATGACCTTAGATTATATTAGGACCAGCAATACCAAGCTTACCTTCTCAATTGGTATTGGAGCTGTTTTGAAAGACTGCTATATAGCTTTACGATATGCAAAATCGATAAATAAAAATATTGCAGTTCAATATATTCATGGTCAGTTTACATTAATTGATGGAGCCAAAACAAAGAAATCCACAGTCTAAAATCACTATAACAGCTAGAATTAAGACTTGACAATAAAATACTTATACATCACAACAATTTTAAATTAATCCTAAACATAACTCGGACGGTTTAATTA
>PLLX01000102.1 GCA_003141415.1 Bacteroidales bacterium | reverse complement strand
TTTGCATAATCAGTTACAGCATAGGTCATTGTGCTGTTTACTGCCACTGATGGAGCGACATCACCGCTCATGCATTCTATTTCCCAAAGTTCTTTACCAGTTAAGGGATCATAACCACTTACTGTCGGGTTTCCGTTTATGATCAATTCTGATTTTCCGGCAAAATATGCTATTACAGGAGAAGACCAAACAGCATGTCCCTGTCGGAGGGTTTCCCACTTCTGATCACCTGTCTCCGGATCAAATCCGATCAGAGATATCTTCACATTACTGTCGAATTGCAAGAGTAGAATGTCTTTATAAATTATCAGGGAAGATGTGTAACCATAGCTGCTTTCAGGAACCCCTATGTTTTTTGCCCATTTCTGTTTTCCATCCATATCGAAGCAAACAAGGTTTCCGTTTGAAAAAACTGCACAGACCACTTTCCCATTTGTAGCTACAGTTGAAACAGCCAGCCCTGCTTCCTGATCCATTTTAGGCAGTGTGGCCGGTTCACCAGGGATATTTGAAGCAGATCCCGTCCAAAGCATTTTGCCTGTTTCCTTATCTATGCAATAAACCTCACATATTTTTTCCTGTGCTCCCGTAATAAAAATCTTATCACCCCATATTACAGGAGAGCTTTTGCCTTTCTTAGGCACTTCCATTTTCCAGCCGATATTTTTTCCATCTGTGGCATTCCATTCAGTTGGATAACCAGTACCTCCAGCAATGCCTCGACTATCCTGTCCCCGGAAAAACGGCCAGTTTGTTTTATCTGGTTTTTGGGCTTTTTCATTACCACTTTCCTCTCTCTTAGCTGATCGTGTGGATTTTCCAGATATATCAGGAAGATCGGCACGCAGAAGAAATGATGACGCAATAGCAGAAATGAATAAAAAAATTGCCGCTGATATCAGATATTTTCTGTTTTTTTCTCTGCGTAATGAAGAATTTGGTTTTGAATCAGCAAGGACTGGTATAAGTTTTTCATGCTCTGTAATAATCCGCTGACAGAAAATAAAAATAATGGCTCCGGCAATAAGGAGATAGGAACCTGTTTCCACCTGCCATCTTGAACTGAAGTAAGCTTTTCTTGCCATCAGATCAATTGCCCGCACCTGCTCAGCTTTAGCCGCATTCGACGGATCCTTGTCATATTGTTCCTTAACTGACAATAACACGGGATTGTCCAACGGATTCACCGTTTTTAACTGCGCCAGGCTAAAGATCATTGTCATGGAAACTATTGCGGCAAAGCCTGCTGCAATCTGACTGACAACTTTAAGAATACTGATATCTTTTTCAGTAAATTTAACCTTCATTTAAGCCTTCACTTTAATTGGACAATATTTAAAACATCTCCCGCAACTATAACACTTCCCCTGATGCGGTTTATATTCGCTTCGCTTACTTCTTATCGTTAGTGATATCATTCCTATTCCGAATGAAATTCCCAGGAATGCTCCGGCCCATGGCGAACCGTTCCGGAATCTTTCGATTATCAGCTCTTCTTCACTAAATAATTCCAATTCTGTCTTTCCCGATTCTTTGAATGCTGCAACATCTTTCAGCTCTGATTCAATTCCGGTTTTCTTTTCAGTCCTGATCTCTCTTGCCAACCTGACAGTATTATTTGCCCCTGACAAGGCAGGAGCTAGGTTATAAAGTAAGACAGCTCCGGCAACTGCAAACAGCGGAACCATGAGAAAATAGAGTATGAATCGCTTTCTTGATTTTTGAGGCTCTTCTCTCTGCTGTTCGGTATCTGAAGGAATTATTGCATCATACGGGCAAACCTCTTCACAAAGCCTGCAATTTGTACATTCAGCAGGAGTTATCGTAAGGTGTTTCCCGGCAAACCTTGAAAAAATATTAAGAAGCACACCATAGGGGCAGAGGAACCTGCAATACGGTCTGTTGACAAATATTCCGGAAAAAAGCAATAAAGCTCCGAAAATTATCATAGTGTAAGGAGCATCCAGTCTGAATATTCCAACAAAAGGATCATATCTGCATATAAGAAACTGGCTGTTAGTAGAAGCAAACAGAATAGCGATTGCAAGGTAAATGAATGGAACAAATGCCAGAATCATCTCAACAGATTTTGGAAGTTTTACCGGTTTAATGCCTGTTAGCTCCTGAATGGCTCCGAGGGGACAAACTCCTGCACAGAATACACGACCATAGGCAAGTGCAAACAGCAGAGGTATTATAAAGAATAGGAGAGCTGTGATCGGAATTGAATATCCTGTATTAAATAGAGCAAGTGATACGTTCTGAACCGATCCGACTGCACAGATACACCCTTGTCTGTAAAAGCCAAAATATGCCAGAGAAAAGACAGACATCCATATCAAACCCTGCCTTGAACGCTTTTTTAATGCCAGCCAGGTTGTCATTATCAAAGCACCTATCAATACTATAACATCAAGATGTTCCCAGCCCGGAGCTCTGGGAGTGGGCATTTGGTTTGTAGGGTAAACATGTCCCGATTCAAATTCAGGTCGCGGAAACCGATCCTGGGCATAAAGTACCATGTGCCAGAAGAACAGCAATAAAAATATCATATAAGGAAGGGCTTTCTTCATCTATGAGTTTCGTGTTTCACGTTTCGCGTTTAGAGTTTTTTACCTTCTACTTTTACCTCTTTACTTTTTACTTTCATCTTTTGTCTTTTGCCAAATATGCAATGTTCGCAGGTATGCGTGATATGGCATTTGAAGGGCATGTCCGTGCAATTGAGCATTCGTTGCAGTTCACACACCTGTCATGTCTTATCTGCATATAAAGTGACCCATTTCCAAAATCGCCACATCCCTTTACGCATTTTGCACACCCATCACATAATTCTTCATTGATTGTATATTCAAAATATGGTTCTTCTACAAATTTTCTTGTGATTGCTCCTGTTGGACACAGCTGATTTTCTGCTCCCGTACTGATAGTTTTCACTCCCTGACGTAAATAACCTCCACAGAGGTCACAATAACCACACATACGGAAAGCATGAACACATTTTGAGGCAGAAGGAGTAAGTATGCAGTTAGTCTTGCATTGACCACACTGCGTACATTTTAAAGGATCTATCTGCCAGACATAACCTGAGGCTGAGGTCTTTTTTGCAAGAAAAACAGGTATGATAATCAGAGGTACCGTAACTATCAGCTTACCCGCGATTCTTACAAAATCCCTCCTTGACTGATATTTATTCTTACCTTCCTTCATTCCATCTGTTATAGATATTTATTACAGTCAGTTTTCCCATTACAAATCCCCTTGCCAGGGCAGGTAGTGCAAGCATTTCCGCTTACAATCTTTTTTCCAAGAGAAATTACAATAATAGCAATCAGCATCAGTAGAATATATCTGCCTAGTTTTTTTATTAATTCATTTCTGCTCATATCTTAGTGTTTCGTATTATTCGTTTCTCGTTTATTATTTCTCACTTATCATTTGTTTTACCCCCATCCCCCCAAATGGGGGGCTAAAAATATGATAGAGAGTAAATCCCCCACGTGGGGGATTTAGGGGGTTGTATTTCTATTAAATATATAAAGCTTAGAGTCAGCCGGGTAGGCCCCATAAATTGTTTTCCCGTCAGCTGAAGCAAGATTCAAAGGAACTGACTTAATAAAGTTATTTTTTGAATTTACAAACTCAACAAATTCACCTTTTTTATTGAGAATCTTGATCCTGTTAATTCCTTTTTCTGCAGTTACGAATCCTTCCGGAATAAGTGCAAAATGGGGAGGAGCACAGCATCCGCAAAATGAACCCGGAGCAGTACCTGCTTCGCCAAACTGACTCTTTAAAACCCCATCAATAGAATAAGTTTCAATTCGATGCAAGCCTGTATTTGCTACGAATACATTATTCTCATTATCAAGTGCCACCTCAAAATATGGACTCGGGATAACAAAATGTCTGTCATTCTGGCCAATCATTTTTTTAACCTCACCGCCTTTGTCTAGAATGAAAACCATTTTATTTCCTGCATCGGCAAAAGCAACATATTTTTTGTTTGAACTCACAGAAGTAATGATGCAGCTATCCTCAAATGGCCCCCATTGATTTAGTATCTTACCAGCCGGACTCATAACAAGTATCTGTTCCATTGTTGATGCGAAAACTGTATCACGGAAGTTCGAAAGCGATGTCACAGGTGAGGGAGTTTTTACATTCCAGATGAGTTTCAGGTCTTTATTATAGCATGATACAAAAGAATCACCACCAAGATAAATCGTACCGGCAGCATTAACTGCAACGGCCTTGAGGTATCCTTCATTCACCTTGAACTCAGCTGATACTTTCCAGGCATCCGGTATTTCTACAATGGCTGCATTTTTTGTTTCATTTTTAACTGAACCAGCCGGTTTAACAGTATCAAAGATTATGTACCCGATGAAGACGATTATAATTGAAACAGATAAAACCATTATTAATTTTTTGTTCATATTCAGCTCATTTACCAATATTAAGACAAAGCAAATTTCTTGAATCCCTCATAATGAGGTATTTACCAGCAATTGCCATCGGGCCCCAGGCTTCAATTCCTTTTATAATCTTGTGACTTGCAATTAAGGAAACCTTGTTATCCTGGATTTTATAAAAGTAGAGTTTTCCGTCATCATCGAGAAGATATAATTTATCTCCGCTTACAATATATGGTCCCAGCCCTCGTCCAAATCTGTTTTCTTTACCACTTGACCATACAGCTGTTAATAGATCAGATTTTTTATAACAGACCAATTGCTTTTTAAGTGCACCCGCGTTCTCGGGCAAAACGCTCCAGATATAATTTCCAATTATTACCGGTGTTTGCTGATCACTGGCAAGTCCATTTGTTGCTTTATGTTGTTCCCTGACAGATGCTGAATAACCCGATCCCGTGTTATTTATTACAATCCGAGCTCCTCCGGCGCCATAACTTCCAAATACAGCAATTTCGTTATTCCCAAGAAAAAGGGGAGAAGCTGCAGTTGTTGCCGGACTCCATTCAGTTGTCGTCCACATTAATTTTCCAATATCAGCTTTTTCTGCAGAAATGCCACAAACTCCTCCAACTGCGTTATAAACATACATTCTTTTCCCATGAATTATCATCGGTATTATCGAACCATGAGACATCCGGAGGGAATCAGGGTTTGAGGTTTGCCATAATATTTTGCCGGATGAACAATCCACACCTATCATCAGGGCTTTTCCGCCAGGTGCCAAAACAGCTACATTATCATCAATCAATGGACATTGACCTGTATAAAAATCAGGCGTGATTCTTCCTTTTTCTGTTCCCGGAATACCAAACTCTTTTTCAAGATTGATCGACCATAACAATTTTCCGGTAATCGGATCAACACACATCACATGCGATCTTGGACCAATTGTGACAAGATATTTATCAGTCACTGCCGGAATGGTTCTGGAATATCCATGATTTCGTTTCAGATCAACATAATACCAACGCCTCCAAAGCTCTTTTCCTGAAGAAAGGGAAAAACATCTTAGAGCATCTGCTTTCTTTCTTTCGTTATAATCAAGAAGGTAAACTCTTCCATTATGCACAGCAGGACCTGCATACCCCTCACCCAGTGTAGTTCTCCAGATGATAGATGGTCCGGAACTATCCCATGATTCGGCAAGCGGTGTAGTATCTTTACTTATATTATCCAAATCTGTTCCTCTGAATCTTGGCCAGTCTCCGGCAACTATTGCATCCATTTGTGCGAGGGTATCGAAGAACTGACCGATGATAACAGTATCTGATTTTGCTTCCATTTTAGGCCGGTCATCCATTCCGGGAATCCTTTCACTCAGATCTAAAGGCTGATCTTTCAGCAACCAGAAGAATAAAATAAATGCAAAGACCAATACAACTCCAGCGACGATTAAGGTTCTTTTCTTTACGTTTAATAACATCAACTCTATCCGCTATATGGTAAATGTATTTGTACTTGTATTATCAGTGAGCAAAGCTACTATTAATTACTTTTTGTCCAATTGCCAGATTTGCCCAGATCAGAAAATCAGAAAAACCTGAATTTCATCACTATAAAGTATTAAAACGGGCTTTAATAAAACTAATTGCTTTTAATATTGAAAGCCATAAGAACTTTCCCATGCCGGATGTAAAGGATTCCGTTATGAATTACAGGATGTGCCCAATAAGGTCCGGATCCTTTTGAAATTTTAAAACTGGATATTAAATCAAATTTTTTCGGATTAGCTCTAACCAGCCCTACAAATCCATTTCGTTCATCATAAATATACAGCAAGCCTTCTGCTGAAATGATTGAACCTTTGCATTTCCAGTGCTCTTCGTATTTTTTCTGGCC
The DNA here is from genome assembly GCA_003141415.1 of Bacteroidales bacterium. GTDB lineage: Bacteria > Bacteroidota > Bacteroidia > Bacteroidales > VadinHA17 > LD21. Next base: position 27,480 of record PLLX01000102.1, on the reverse strand, counting down.
AGTATTCCAATCGATACAACACCAGTTTCCATCACTGTTGCTTAGCCAGTTGGAGCCATAAATATACCCGTTTAATAAAACAACACCTCCATGATGTACATCCAGAACCTTATCGGTCCATGCGACGGTAGCTTTGTTGCCTCCGTCAGTAAGACTGAGCATAAATCCTCCATGATCATAACCACCTGTTATATATATTTTCCCATCATGATAAACAGGAGTAACACATTTTATTACCTCAGCTTTTTCAGGATTAATATCCAGGTGTTTTATTTTCCAAACTATTTTCCCGGTTGAAGGATCAACTGCAAAAACATAGCTGGCTGATACATTGACTATAAACTTCTTGCCTGAATAGTTAATTAAAATGGGAGAGACATAAGCAGGATTATCATTCAGACTTTCAGATTTCCAGATCATATTACCAGTTTTTTTATCCAGAGCAATAATCATGGTCGCAGGTCCGCCAGTTGTAAAATAAAGTTTATTTTCGTCGATGATAAGTGATTCAGCAATACCCCAGGGACCAAAGGTTCCTTTGTATATTTCACTTGCTTTAAGTGACCATATAATAGTTCCATTTTTTGCATCAATACATGCTAAATCGCCCGATCCGCTGCTTACATAAACCCGATTTCCCTCAACCGTCGGAGTACACCTGCTTTCAGGATTAGATCCATTCCATGAACGGCCATATGGTACCTTCCATTTGATTTTACCGAGTGTATCTAAAGCAATCAAATTATCTTTGTTTTCGCTCATTCCGGTCAAATAAATCAAATTATTTCCGAATGTTACTGATGAAAAACCTGTCGGCAATTCCTCGTTGAACCATATCATTTCCGGACCATTCTGAGGCCATGACTTTAGCAACCCTGTCTCTGCCGATACACCGGTCCTGTGCTCAGGTCTCCATTCACTTATTTTTTGACCATTAATTAATAATATAGAGTTTAAAAGAGACAAAATAATTAAGAAAGTAATTTTCATCTTTGATAGGATTTGTTTCACGGGCAAATTAATTATTTTATTATTTATGATACTATCCTTATATGTTAAATGAATCTTAAATGTTGCAATTATGATTTTTGTTATATTAATAATATTTAATAAATGCAAATATTATATGTCAAATATTTACTTATTATATATATTTACTTAATTAATTTACATATTTTGTCATAAAATATATCAATTTGAATAATGATTATTAAAATATTATTAGCTTTGTAACCTGAGATTTAGAAAATAATTAACCGGTCAATTTATATTAAATTAATAATATGTGTGGAATTGTAGGCGTTTTTGATCTGAAAGTCAATCATATGGAGTTGAGGGCAACTGTCCTTAAAATGTCAAAAAAGGTAAGACACCGTGGTCCCGACTGGTCAGGAATATTTTATTGCGAAAAAGCAATACTTGCTCATGAAAGATTATCTATCGTTGATCCCCAGTCAGGCAAACAGCCATTATACAGTAAAGATTGCAACCTCATTCTTGCAGTAAACGGAGAGATATATAATCATCAGGAGATAAGAAAACGCTATGAGGATTCTTACGAATTTCAGACTCATTCCGACTGCGAAGTGATTCTTCCTCTTTACAGGGATAAAGGTCCGGCATTCATTGAAGAGCTAAATGGAATCTTCGCTTTCGCATTATATGACAGGGTAAAGGATTGCTATTTCATTGCCCGTGATCATATTGGTATTGTACCCCTCTACATTGGCTGGGATTCATTCGGCAATTTTTATGTTGCTTCAGAGCTTAAAGCTTTGGAGGGTGTTTGCAATAAGATCCAGGAGTTTTTGCCTGGGCATTATCTCTATAGCAAAGACGGCGTAATGACAAAATGGTACAAAAGGGATTGGGAGGAGTATTCTGCTGTTGAAAATAATAGTACAAGTATTGAGGATCTTAAAGAAGCGCTTGAAGCCTCTGTTCACCGTCAGTTAATGTCGGATGTTCCGTATGGAGTTCTTCTCTCCGGTGGTCTTGATTCATCAGTGGTTTCAGCAATAGCGAAGAAATTTGCACCAAAGAGAATCGAATCTCAGGACAAAAGTGAGGCATGGTGGCCCCAGTTGCACTCTTTTGCAGTAGGGCTTGAGGGTTCTCCAGACCTGGCTGCAGCACGAAAAGTAGCTGATCATATTGGAACGATACATCATGAAATTAACTTTACAGTTCAGGAAGGGCTCGATGCAATCAGAGACGTTATTTATCACATTGAAACATATGATGTTACAACTATCAGGGCTTCTACTCCGATGTACCTGCTGGCAAGAGTCATCAAATCGATGGGAGTAAAGATGGTCCTCTCAGGTGAAGGCTCCGATGAAATTTTCGGCGGTTATCTCTATTTTCATAAAGCTCCCGATGCCAGGGCATTTCATGAAGAAACAGTAAGAAAGATAAGCAAACTTCATTTATATGACTGTCTTCGTGCCAATAAATCTTTGGCTGCATGGGGCGTTGAGGGCCGTGTACCTTTTCTTGATAAAGAATTTATGGATGTTGCAATGCGTCTTAATCCAAAGGATAAGATGATAAACAAGGACAGAATGGAAAAATGGGTCCTGAGAAAAGCCTTTGAAGACTACCTTCCAGCAAGCGTGGCATGGAGGCAAAAAGAACAGTTCTCCGATGGAGTCGGATATAACTGGATTGATAGTTTAAGGGCGCTTACATCAAAGGAAGTTACTGACGATCAGATTGCAAATGCAAAATACCGCTTTCCAATTAATCCTCCTATGTCGAAGGAAGAATATTTCTACAGATGTATTTTTACTGAGCATTTCCCATCTGATTCAGCTGCATCCTGTGTTCCGTCGGTTCCATCCGTCGCCTGCAGTACACCTGAAGCTATTGCCTGGGATGCCTCATTTAAGAATATGATTGATCCCTCAGGAAGGGCTGTAAAAAGCGTTCATGTCGATTCGTATAAATGAATTTTACCCCCAATTAATTTTTTACCCTCCATCCCCCCCAAGGGGGTCAAAAAGGTCGAGGAAGTTTTATAATGCAGCTGGCAAATCACTGGAAATTATAATTCCAACTTGCGTTACAAATATTTATTCTAATTTTATCTTGCCCGGAAATCAGAATTCCTCCAAACTGATTCACCTTAAAGATTTGAATTAATGATACCTGAATTTCAAAATCTAAAACCATCTGAAAGGATTCTTTCTCTTAAGAATAAGACTTTAACCGCAGTCCGGTATCTGTCAATCGAACAGGCTAAAATAATCACAAAGGTTTATAAGGAAAATGAGGACCTTCCTGTAATATTAAAACGAGCTGAATCATTAGCCCGATCGCTCTCAGAAATGTCTATAGCAATAGATCCGGAAGAGCTTATAGTTGGTAACCGGACACCAGACAACAGGGCAGGGGTTGTATTTCCTGAAGCTGGTCTTAACTGGCTGGTTAATGAGATTGAGACTCTGCCCGTCAGACCACAGGATCCTTTCGCTGTGAGACAAAATGATATCTCTTGTTTCAAAGATTTAATTGAACCTTACTGGCGCGGGAAAACACTGGAAGATGATATTTACAGATCTTATGGAAAAGAAATATCCGCAATTGAAAAAGTAGTAAAAATTAATCAGAAAGATCATGCGCAGGGTCACATATGCCCCAAAGTTGAAGATTGGCTCAGATTCGGTCCCGCCGGTTTGTTGAAAATTGCTCAAGAGAATCTTTCATCAGCTCCAGATGACCGGAAAGTATTCTATAAAAGTGTTGTCAAGGCTCTTGACGCAGCATGTAAGTTTATCTACCGTTTTGGTGCACTGGCTTCAGATATGGCTAAAAATCAGAATAAGGACGCTTTGAGAATGAATCTTGAAGAAATTGCAGTTATATGTAAAAGATTGTCAGATAATCCTCCTGAAACTTTCAGAGAGGCTTTGCAATCTGTCTGGTTTCTCTTTGTAATCCTCCATATGGAATCGAATGCCTCTTCATTCTCTCCGGGACGGTTAGATCAATATCTGTACCAATTTTATAAAAACGATATTGAATCGGGAAGAATAGATTCTGAGAAAGCTATTGAGTTGCTGGATGCATTATTTATTAAATTCAACCAGATTGTCTATATGCGCAATGCACACAGCGCTAAGTACTTTGCAGGTTTTCCCATCGGGTTTAATGTAACTATTGGAGGACAAACGAAAAATGGAGTTGACGCTACAAATGAATTGTCTTACCTGATTCTGAAAACTCAGGATCATATCAGGTTACCGCAACCAAATATTACAGCCCGTCTTCATAAGAATTCTCCTGATGAGTTTATAACTGAATGCACGCGGGTCATAGGTCTGGGCAATGGGATGCCTCAGATCGTTAATGATGAAAGTATTATACCTGCTTTAAAAACCATTGGTATAGATCACGACGATTGTATGGATTATGCCCTTGTTGGTTGTGTTGAACTTAGCACCCAGGGTAATTATCTGGGCTGGAGTGACGCAGCAATGTTTAATATGGTGAAAGTACTTGAATTGACACTGAACGATGGCAAATGCCTGTTATCTGGTAAACAGATTGGCTTAAAAACAGGTTCTCTGGATAATTACATCGATTATAGATCGTTTGAAAGCGCATATAAAAAACAAATAGATTTTTTTATAGAAAAGATGATCCTTGCCTGTGGCGCAGTTGAGAAATCTCATCAATCACATCTTCCGTCACCATTCCTGTCAAGTGTTGTCGATGATTGCCTGACTATTGGTAAAGACGTGACTGAAGGAGGTGCAAAATATAATATGTCGGGAATACAGGCAATTCAGGTAGCAAATATAGCTGACAGCTTAGCCGTCGTTAAAAACCTGGTGTTTGATGACAAATTCATTAAAAAGGAGACATTGCTTAATGCATTAAGGAATAATTTTTACGGCAATGAAACATTAAGACAACTTTGTATAAACCGTATACCAAAATACGGTAACGATATTGCATGGGTAGATGAACTTGGGGCAAAGTTGGTAACCTATTTTGCAAGTAAGATAAAACAATACAGGAACTTCAGGGGTGGAGGCTTTCACATGGGGCTTTATACTGTATCGGTACATGTGCCAATGGGACAGAATGTTGGAGCAACCCCTGATGGCAGATTTGCTCAGACTCCCCTTGCAGATGGAGGAATGTCACCAATGTATGGACGCGATAAGCTGGGTCCTACTGCAGTTTTGAATTCAGTCAGCAGGATACCTTCTCACCTGGCAACCAATGGAACGCTTCTTAATATGAAATTTCTTCCCTCTTTTTTCGATAATCACTCTGACAGAGAAAAGTTTGCTTCACTGCTTAAATCATTCGTATGCCTTCCGGTTAATCATGTCCAGTTCAACGTCGTAACGGCACAGGAATTAATAAATGCGAAAGCTGATCCTGAATCCTACAGGGGACTGACTATAAGAGTGGCTGGTTATACAGCTTATTTTACAGAACTTGATGAAGATTTGCAGGATGAGATAATCAAAAGGACCACACATGGAGAAAACAACTGAAAGCACAGGAACTATTTTCAAAGTGAAAAGGTTTTCTGTCCATGATGGACCAGGAATCCGAACCTCGGTATTTCTGAAAGGATGTCCTCTTAGCTGTATCTGGTGCCATAGCCCGGAGGGAATAAGTTCAGACATTTCACTCTGGTATGATAAAAATCTTTGTATTGCCTGTGGCAATTGCGTCCTGGGTTGTCCAAATAATGCTTTAGAGCTTATTCAGGATGCTGAACCACATATAAATATTGATCAGAAATTATGCGATATATCAGGTGATTGTGTAAAAATATGCCCTTCCGGTGCAATACAATTTACAGGATCAACAACCAGCCTATCTGATGTAGTAAATGAAATTGCAAAAGACATTTTGTATTACCAGATATCAGGGGGTGGCGTTACACTAACCGGTGGAGAACCTCTTTACCAACCTGATTTTTCAATGGCAATTCTGAAAGCCTGCAGGAAAAGGAAAATTCATACAGCGATTGAAACCTGTCTCTTCTGTGAAAGAGATGCAATTGTCAGTATTTCAGATTATCTGGATCTGTTTATTATTGATATGAAGATTTTTGACATGACGCAACACATACACTATACAGGCAAATCCAACGAAATTATCAAAGAAAACTTCAGATACATTGCAAAATCAGGTAAACCTGTTCTTGTCCGAATCCCTATGATAAAAGGCATTACCGATACTGAAGAGAACAAGAATGCATGTGTGAGATTTGTACTCGAAATCGACTGTCAAATTCCAATTGAGTTCATAAGCTATAATCCCCTTGCTGAAAACAATTATAAAAGATTGAATATGCCATTTTTACTTAAATGCTAAATTTTATAAACATTTAAGACTCCTATTTTATAAGTTACGCTTTCCAACTTCTACATCCTAATGACTGTCCACAAGTGTATTATTCTGAGACACAGATTAATTTATAGATAATTCTAAGTATCATATAATCTGGATTATACATTATTGGCATGAGTATTGACTTCATATAGCCTTATACGAATTACGTCTTATTATATGGATCGTCCGGTCTTAAAAGAGCATAAAAGAAAACTTTCGGTAAGGAAATTAAGTCTGGTTTCATTTATAGTTATACTTCTATTTTCTTCGAAGGAAATGCTGGCACAGGAAGTCAAGAAGCTGACTTTTGAGGAGGTTATTAAACTAGCCGAGGAGCAATCACCTAATGCTTTGATTGCAAAACACAGGTTCCGCACCAGTTACTGGGAGTACAGATCATTCCAGGCACAGTACTTGCCATCACTCACATTGTCAGGTATTACTCCGGATTTCAGCAATGGGCTCACGAAAGTTTACGATTCTGGCACAGATCAATATATTTATACGCCAAAAAATACAATAAGCACCATGGGAACCCTGTCTCTTTCCCAGAACATAGGGTTGACCGGTACAGTAATTGCATTGAGTTCAGACCTGACTCTTTATAAGGATATTGCATTAAGGCTTCCTGTAAATTATATTTCCGATCCTGCTTATATTCATATTACTCAGCCAATAAGGCAGTATAACACATTAAGATGGCAAAAGAAGATCGAGCCTGTAAAATACAACGCAGCCAGGAAAACTTATCTTTCAAATATTGAAGGAGTTCATATTAGCGCTGTAATGAATTTTTTTTCACTTGCTCTGGCACAAATTAATAAGCAGATTGCAGAAATGAACTATTCCAATGCAGATACTCTGTTCAGGATCGCAAAGGGAAGGTACCAGTTGGGAACCATTGCTGAGGATGAACTTTTGGAGATGCAACTTTCATGGCTGAATGCGGAAACAGCGAGAAAACAGGCAGATATGAATTTGCGTGATAAGGAGATCCGGCTGAGATCATTTCTCGGATACAACGAAAATGTAAGACTTGAACTAATTCTGCCCGAAGATATACCCGACTTGCAGGTTGATATGAAGGAAGTACTTGATCTGGCACTTCAAAACAACCCTGATATTCTTAATCAGCAGATCAATGTTCTAAATGCACAGAGCAATGAGGCCCAGGCAAGAGCTTCAAAGGGACTAAATGCAAGCATTTCAGCATCTCTGGGTTATTCACAGCAGGCACCAACTGTTGAAACTGCTTATAACAATCTTAGTAACTCACAATTAGTAAGCATGCAATTTACTTTACCTATACTTGACTGGGGCCTGGGTAAGGGTAGATACCAGATGGCAAAATCGAGCCTCGAACTGGCACAGGTTCAGGCAAATCAGGCATTAGTGGATTTCCAGCAGAATCTTTTTCTCGATGTAGAACAGTTTAACCTTCAGAAATACCAGGTTGCAATTGCTGCAAAATCTGATACCGTTGCCATGAAAAGATATGAAGTGACAAAGCAGCGTTTTCTCATAGGTAAGATTGCAGTACTCGACCTGAATGATGCAGACAGCAGAAAGGACCAGAATAAAAGGGCATATGTCCAGGCCTTGCAGGATTACTGGAGCTTTTTCTTTAACATCAGGAGTCTCACTCTTTTCGACTTCATAAAAAGGGAACCACTAGAAACTGATTATGATAAACTGCTTCAATAATATTATGTGTCCAGAGTTGTATCATTCTGAGACAGAAAAACAACCAGTATGATTTCTAATTATCAGATTATATGGATTATATATTATTGGCATGAGTATTGTTTTTTAAAATATCATTCGAAATAAATCTCAATAAATGGACCGTCCAGTCTCAAAAGAGCACAAAAGAAAATTACTTATCAGGCAGATAGGGATTATTTCAATAGCTATTTTAGTTCCGCTGGCAATTGTGCTTTTCTTAAAAAGTGTTTTTATTCCAACAGTTAGTCTTTCTCAGGTAACAACCGCAATCTCTGAAAAAGGAGATATTCAGATTACTGTTCAGGGATCTGGTAATGTTATTCCTGTCTATGAGGAGATTATCACTTCTCCCTTCCGGAGCAATATTGTGAAGATTATTAAAAAGCCGGGGGATAAAGTATTTCCAAAAGATACATTGCTTGTTTTGAATAATAAACTTGCTGAAAATGATCTGGACATGCTAAAGAATGAATATGATCTGCAAAACATACGAATCGATAAACTTAAAATTGAACTGCAGCAACTGAGGGAGGATTTTGAATTCAGCCGGAAGATTAAAGAGATAAAGGTAGAAAATTCAAGACTGGCATATGAAGCAGAGGAAACACTTAACAAAATGGGCGGAAGCCCGGCATATAATGTAAAGAAAGCCAAAACAGACTGGGATATTGAACAGCTGGAAAACGACCAGGCTAAGTATAACTTTAACAACCAGGTAAATTCCAGAAACAACGGGATCCGTGAGCTGGAAACAGAGATAAACATTCTGAAGAATAAGATAATTAAGGCAAAGGATCTTGTTGACCAGGCTTATGTCAAAGCCCCTTTTAATGGCGACTTAAGCTGGGTTATTGATCAGCCCGGCGCATCCGTTTCTGAGGGACAGCAGATTGCACGTGTCGCAGATTTTTCAAGTTATAAGCTGAAAGGTTCAATAAGCAATTCATGGGCAGGGAGAGTTGTTACGGGCCAGAAAGTTGATATACGTAACCAGGGAAAGGACCTGACCGGAAGTATTGAGAATATTATGCCGGCAGTCAGTCAGGGGATGATGGAATGTCTGATAAGGATTGATAAAGGAGATATCGCCAACCTTCGTCCCGATCAGCAACTGGAGATCCGTGTTGTTATTTCGTATAAGGATAATGTTTTGAGGCTTACCAATGGTCCTTATTATAAAGACCGTGGGTATAAAGAGATGTATGTTGTTAGAGGGAACAAAGCTTACAGAACTAAAATTCTTTTTGGTGATGCTAATTTTGATTATGTCGAAGTCCTGGAAGGCTTGCAGGCTGGAGAGAAAGTGATAGTGACTGATATTGCTGAAAAATACAGTAGGGAGGAGATCAGGGTGAGGAAGTAGACCCCCAACCTCTTGTTCTACCCCCTAAATCCTCCAAGTGGGGACTTTGAAGACAATCTCCTAACCCCCCATTTGGGGGGCAAGGGGGTAAAAAGCCAGGTAAAAAGGGTTCGGTTTTAATAATATTTAACTGATTTACAAATACATATACTATGATCAAACTCGAGAACATAAGTAAAGTTTACAGGACAAAAGAGATCGAAACCCTTGCTCTTGATAACATAAATTTTGAGGTGAGAGAGGGAGAATTTGTCTCTGTTATGGGACCATCCGGTTGTGGGAAAAGCACTCTTCTGAATATAATCGGGTTGCTTGATGAACCTGATAAGGGCAAACTCAATCTGAATAATCTCGAAATCCTTTCATATGAGGATAAAAAGACAGCAAGGATGCGAAACCAGCTTGTAGGATTTATATTTCAGAGCTTTCATCTTATCAAAGAGCTGAATGTATATGATAATGTTGAGTTGCCTCTGATCTACAGAAAAACGCCGCAAGCAGAGCGCAAAAAGAGGGTCATGGAAGCGCTAGAAAAAGTCGGTCTGGTAAACAGGATGCAGCATTACCCGTCTCAGCTCTCAGGAGGCCAATGCCAGCGTGCTGCAATAGCACGTGCAGTTGCAGGAGATCCGAAGATCATTCTCGCCGACGAACCGACCGGGAATCTTGATAGTATAATCGGACATGAGGTAGTCGGTATTCTGGCTGACCTGAATTCAAAAGGTACAACTATAGTTATGGTAACTCACGATGAGATGATTGCCAAATCGACTCATCGGATCGTAAGGCTGTTTGATGGCAGGCTGGTTGGCTAACAGAGGTTAAGGTTAAGGTTAAGTCCACCTTCGCTAAAGCTTCGGTGGACAAAGGTTAAGGTTAAGCAAAAACTAATACGACGATGTTAAAAAATTATTTTAAGATATTTATAAAGGTTGCTTCACAGAATAAGCTCTTTACTTTTCTGAGTTTATTCGGTATCAGTCTGACTATCATGTTTGTTATGATTTTCAGCATGACAATTTCGAAAATCACAACAGGATCCGGACCGGAGAAAAACCTTAAAAAAATAGTCTTTTGCCAACGGGTTTCGGTCCATGAAACACATAATGGGAAAAAAGTTGGTGGCTTTAGTATATCAGGTTGTGGCCGGTCACTTTGTGAGGATCACCTGAAAAACGTAAAAAATGCAAATATTATTTCTATGTATTCAGGACCTCAACCCTGGGAATTTATATTCAACGGTAAATATCAGTCAAAACTACAGAATCAGACTGATGCTGAATACTGGAACTTGTATGACTATAAGTTCCTGCAGGGGAGACCTTATAATAAAGAAGAAGTGACCAAAAGCTCAAATCTTGCTGTTATAACCCGTTCACTGAAAGAACTTCTTTTCGGTTCTGATGAAAATGTTCTTGGAAAAACAGTTCGATATACTTCCATGAATCTTGTCGTTACAGGTGTTGTTGAGGATCCTCCTAAAACTGCTCAGAATGCAATGGGCGATCTCTATTTTCCATATACACTTATTAAAAATAATGATCCAACTGAAGAATATTTAGGTGGATTCATAATTGCTTTTAAAGCAAATTCTTCAAAGCAATTTGGTCCAATCAGGAATGAGGCACAAGAGATGGTTGCCCGTCTTGATGCTGCTGATACACTACATTCTGTTTTCCTTTCAGGGCCCTATTCGCAGGTTGAAAAAATGATGGTAGGTTATGGTGATCCTGAGGAGTATTCAGTGGGTACAAGTCTCTTTAAATACCTGATGTATGCTTTGGCATTTCTTCTGCTTCCGGCAATAAATCTGATGGCATTGAACTTCGCCAGAATCCATGAACGTGGAGAAGAGATCGCCGTAAGAAAATCATTTGGAGCTGCCAGCAGGGTGTTGCGGGGACAATTTTTATTTGAAAATATTCTGATGACTCTTACAGGTGGGGTAATTGGTATTATTCTGTCATACTTAGTGGTAGCGTTCCTCGGCAATTCTCTGACTCTCAGGGTAAATTTCATGGGCAGTGTGCCATTGTCTTTCTCTTTCAATTACCTTGTTTTTATTGCTGCACTTATTTCATGCCTGATCTTTGGTCTTCTCTCAGGTTATCTGCCTGCTATAAGGTTGTCACGCATGAAACCAGCTGTTTATCTGAAAGGAGGTGAGTTATGATACGTATATTTTTTAAGACCATTTGGAACAACAGGAGACGTAATATCCTTGTATTTATAGAGTTATTTATGATCTCACTGGTTCTGGTAAATATTACAGTATACCTTGTAAATATGCTCGCAATCTTGCATATTAAGAATTGTTACGATACGCATAATGTTATTCTTGTTAATATTTCGAAAAAAAATGATGAAGATGAAAAAATCACTGAACAATCATTCCTGAATCTTAAAAAGGTGTTCAGTTCAAATTCTTTTGTGGAATCGGTCTCTATCAGTAACTATGCTAACCCCTATAACTACAATATCTACAGTACAGATTTTAAACACGACAGCGATCACTTTAATCTGGCATTACGTCAGGTCGATCTTGATTATGCAAAAGTAATGAAAATAACTCCTCTGAAAGGAAGATGGTTTGATGAAACAGATATAGGAAAAGCGGTTCCGCCCATCATAATTTCGAGGGATATAGATGAGAAATATTTTAAGGGCGACGCTTTAGGTAAACGAATTGGAGAAGATAAGAATCTTTACGAAATTGTTGCAGTAGTTGATCATTTCAAAAGAAGTGACATAGAAAAGCCCTACTCTTTCGGTTTTATGTTTAAAGATAAGGTGAATGCAAAATCATTCTGGGAAACAACAATGCTGATCAGAACCAAAGAAAACAAAACCTCAGATATGCTGGCGATTGCAGAAAGCCAGGTTTATTCTACTCTTAATCCTGAAAACTGGACAATTGACAGCCTGAATTCCCTTGAGAACATGCGTGATCAACAGAATGCTCAGAATTACCAGAGGAATTATCTTACGGTTATCATTGCCTTGTTCATTATGATAAATGTCTTTCTGGGGACTATAGGTATACTCTGGTACAACACTAATTTAAGGATCCATGAAATTGGAATTAAACGTGCTCTTGGTTCGACCGGAATAGGTATCAAAAGGCTTCTGATTACTGAGAACATGGTTATTGCAGGAGTGGGATTATTAGTTGTAATTTTAATCATTCTTCAAATCCCTACCCTCATTAATGGTGGTCCAGCCGAACCCGGTGTATTATCACGCTCAATCTGGATAAGTGCAATAACTATGATAATACTAGTCCTTCTCAGTACATGGATCCCAGCATCCATAGCTTCAAAAATACGTCCCGCTACTGCCCTGAAAACGGAATAGTTTCGTAATTTCGTCAGTAATGATAATGTTGCACCGTATATTAGTTTGTGATGATGACGATGCTGTAAGAAGTTCGTTGGGTTTTCTGCTGACAAAAGCCGGATATATGCCTAATTTTGCTTCCAGACCCGAAGATATTATCAGGTATGTAAGCGAAGCTGATTTCGATCTTGTATTGCTCGATATGAATTTCTCCGTCTCAATAAACGGGGAAGAGGGTATTGAACTTCTCAGAAAGATAAAAATTTTAAAGCCTTCTGTGCCGGTTATCCTCATAACTGCATGGGCTTCACTTGAACTTGCAGTCAGGGGAATAAAGCTGGGTGCCTCAGATTTCGTGACTAAACCCTGGAACAATTTCCAATTGCTGAAAATTATTGAGACTTCCATTACATTATCCGGAAATCAAAAGAAAGAACAGAATTTTGTTTCAGGCAAAAGCGAAAAACTAATTGAATTTCAGGCAATAATAGGGGAGGACCCTAAACTGGTTGAGATTCTTGAGATAATAAAAAGAGTGGCACCCACTCACGCACCTGTTTTAATTACAGGTGAAAGTGGTACAGGCAAAGAATTGATAGCTTCAGCTATACATCAGTATAGCGCACGGAAAGCAAAACCTTTTGTAAAAGTCAATCTGGGTGGAATCCCTGCAAGTCTCTTCGAATCAGAGATGTTCGGTTACAGAAAAGGGGCATTCACAGATGCCAAGAGCGACCATGCAGGCAGGTTTGAAAAAGCACACAAAGGGACAATTTTCCTCGACGAGATTGGTGATCTGAACCTCACCTCGCAGGTTAAACTGTTAAGAGTGCTCCAGGATCAGACATTTGAACGACTTGGGGACACAAACAGCATTACAGTTGACGTCAGAATTTTATCTGCAACGAATCAGAACCTTTACTCGCTGGTAAATAAAGGGTACTTCAGGGAAGATCTTCTATATCGTATCAATCTTATCCAGATCGAAGTTCCGCCTCTAAGGCAGCGATCAAACGATATCCCTCTTCTTGCCGATTACTTCGTGAATCAGGCTGTTAAAACCTATTCGTTATCAAACAAATTAATATCGAAAGAAGGGAAGCAGTGGCTTTGCAATCAGGTCTGGCCGGGTAATGTCAGAGAACTCAAAAATATCATGGAACGAACACTCCTGCTTACTAAGAGTGATACGATTAATACGGATGATTTTATAGGGGCTCAAAAAACCGGTTGGAATCCTGATCCTAAAAGGCATGGATCTTCAGGAACGCTTGATGATATGGAAAAACAAATGATCATCAGTACAATTGAAGAATGTGGAGGTAATCTTTCAAGATCTTCGGAAAAACTTGGCATAAGCAGGGCCACCTTATACCGGAAAATGGAAAAACACGGAATACAAACAGAGAAGAATGAGTAAAAAATGGACACTGATCTGGCTGACGCTGATTTTTGCACTTTTTCTGATTCTTGCCATTCATTCATTTAATAAAGACAATTTTGTACTAAGAATTGGTTCCGAGATTGTTATACCCCTATTATATGCAATAACTATTCTGATGGTCATCAGAACTCTGAAACCTATCGGTACCATCGGAAGGAGCCTTAACTTGCTGAAGGAGGGAGATTTTAATATTACAATGGTAAAAACAGGAAATAGTGATGTCGACAATATTATTGAGGTTTATAATTCAATGATAATTCGCTTGAGGGAAGAGCGTTTATCCGTTAGAGAAAAAAATCATTTTCTTGATTTGCTTATTGAGTCTTCACCTCTGGGGATAGTGATGCTTGACCTTGATGACAGGGTAATCGAAATCAATAAGTCAGGTTTAAGATGTCTTGGATTAGCTCCTGAAAGTTTTAAAGGGAAGTACTTAAGCGAACTTAGGACCAGCATTGGGCCTGAAATAGCTAAAATTAATTATGAAGAAAAACAGCTGTTGGTTCTTGCAGACGGACAGAAATATCTCTGCCGTAAGCTATATTTTATGGACCACGGCTTTAAGCATCCGTTTTATATTATTGAAGAGTTCACTGAAGAGATCAGAAAGGCTGAAAAGGAGGCGTATGGCAAACTTATCAGGATGATGGCTCATGAGGTTAATAATACAATCGGATCAGTAAACTCAATAATGTCAAGTATTCGGTCAAATCCTGAATCAGTTATTGCTTCTGACAGAGAAGATGTTATCAGGATGCTGGGTATCGCTATTCAGCGTAACTACCAGATGAACAGGTTCATGCAGAACTTTTCCAATGTTGTTAAACTTCCTCTGCCTGAAAAAGAAAAAATGTATCTTAATGAATCTGTGATGGTAGTAATAGAATCTTTCAGTTCGGCTTTAAAAGAGAAGAAGATAGGGTTTGAAGTAATCTTGGATAGCTCTTCGCCTGTCATTTCTGCTGACCGGAGTCAGATGGAGCAGGTCTTTTCAAATATTATTAAGAACTCAATAGAAGCAATTGATAAAAATGGACAAATAAGAGTTTCGACAAAAATCAAGCCTGTAAGTATACATTTTGAAGATAGTGGAACAGGATTATCAAAAGAAGTATCTGAAAAGATTTTTACACCATTCTATTCCACCAAATCCGGAGGGCAGGGCATAGGTTTAACTCTTGTTCAGGAGATACTTACAAATCATGGATTTTCTTTCAGCTTCCGGAACAAAGAGGCTGGTGGAACCGAGTTTATTATAAGATGCAACAGCAATAACTGAAAAGTTTGCAACTGAAAGATCTCTTTTGAAACTCCTGCAAAAATGCAACCAGATTTAACTTTTAACATTATTGGCTATGGAAAAACAAAACTTTGAAAAGAGACTGAAAGACATGACAAAGCCTGATATTAAGGAATTAAAACATGAAAACATGCTGGCAGATGCAATTATAAATGCTAAAGACAAATCTGTTGTCAGCTGGTGGTGGTTGAGTGTCCCTCTTTTTATTATTTTAATGATGTTAATGAAGAGCATCTACATGCCAGGGACAACTCTGATCACAAATATTCACGAGTTGGCGGGCAGGGAAAAATATATGTCACTTGTATTCTTCCTCATCTCTCCGGTTGTATTCATAATAGTAAATGTGTTCAGCATACGGAAAATCTATTTTCTCTCAGGAAGTCCGAAGTCAATGAACTTCCTGGAGATAATCTGGTTCAATATTTTAATTATTGCTTTATCAGTTCTGATATTATTAATTTACTCACTTTAATACTCACCAAAATGAATTTTCCCTGGTTTAAAAGAATTGGAATGTTTTTTATACCGGCATCTATAGCCGGCTGGATAATATTATTGGCAGGATTTGTCTTTGCTGTTTTTAGTTTTATGGATATTGACGGGAGATCACATTCAGTCAGTGACACATTGATGAATTTTGTATTCATGCTATTGATCATCGGAGCGGTTTATTCGTTAATTGCTTATATGACAAGCAGGGGGGCAAACCATCATAACGCAAACCAGTAAGAAAACTTAATCAGGAACACATTCAGAGGCGTTATCTTAAAAAGATCCTTCATATCGGTTCCATAAGAAAACATCCCGTTTGTATCATTGCTTGTTCTGCCCTGTGACCACACAAGGTACAGCGTCGAACCAGGCAGATACTCCCATCTTATAACAAGGTTCGAACGGAATTGCCTGAAATTGAAATCGGGATTTCCAAATGAATAGGTTCCTCCATCATTAACATTGTAGGTATTTGTTGAAGGATCTAAGGTCAGTTCGGCAGGAGTATAATCATAAAATCTTTGTTTGAACGTACCTGCATCCGGCTGCGTGATTTTTTTAAACGCGGTGTACTTTCCTGCCGAAATAAAAGGTTGACCATAATACTCAACGCTTAACTCGGGATTAATAGTATAATTTACTCTGAAGGTGAAATACAAAGTCCTCTGATCTAATTTACCAAACAGGTAGACAGGATTAGTGCCAGTACCAGTTGTACTGACATATTGCAGTTCAGTGTTCTGTATGCTGTAATCAGGTTCAAAAGAAATTGAAACAGAGTTCGTTGGTCTGTAATAAATTCCGGCCCAATATTCATGCGCCCTGAAGCTTAATGCATCACCGGAACCATGATAGTTGCCCACATTGAAGGAGAGTTCCTTGGAGTGGTCAGTATTAAGGTTCAAATTAAAACTCTGGTTTCCGGGGATAATAATTGAAGAGCCGCCGCGTAATAATGTTGTAGATATATTCTCGCTCTGACGGTTGAACTGCCCATTGATCTGCCACTTACTTTTGAATTGAGAATTAAAATTAGTATTGTAGTTTCTTGACAGAAGTTCGCCACCAAAATTAAAGTACATCCAGTAGTTTGTATTTAAATATAAATTATTTAATATCCAGAATGGATTTCGCAGATAATAACCCATCCAATTGCCCTGATAAATTACATCTGAGTATCTCATATAGCCTATATCATTGAATTCAAGTCCGGGTGATCGCACAATAACACATGTCTCAAACTGCAACCTTTTTTTACTTGTTTTTCCGAATTTGATAGTCCCTCCGTAACCTGGAAGCGAAGTGAGGGTTGAATCAACGGAAAGATATTTTGCATCGGGCCTCTGATAATACCTAGCAGATGATGTTTGTGTTTCAATTATTGATTGAGTGGACCCTTTAACATCACTGAATTCGGCATTTCCTGCTAAATACCATGTTCTGTCTTTCCAGGTATGCTGAAAGTCTAATCCGGCTGTATAGGCTGCAGTGTGCAGGAAGTCGAGATTGCTTGAGTTTATATCTCTGTTCACCGATGTAATCATTGCACCAAGAATAGTTTGTCCTTTATTGAAATCCTGCTGAACTCTTCCAACAAAATAATTTGTGAGAGGCTCTACGGTCTCTTTACGCCTGGTCCCAACACTGTCTATCAATGCATCTTCCCTTGATGTCAGACTTTCGAGAATACCTATTGACAGACCTTTCTTTGTTTTTCCTGATAGCTTCATGGCACCAAGAATTGTTGTTGATTCAGGCATTTTCACGTGGACACTGTCTCCAACCGATGGATAATACTGAGGATATCTTCCAATTCTCCTGGAGTAAAACAGATTGTCGGAATACATATTATGAATTACTATGGTCTGGTCTGGCATAAACTGATAAATGTTCTGACCTTCAATGAAAAAAGGACGTTTTTCAGAAAAATATGATTCAAAAGCTGTAAGATTTACCTCGGAAGGGTCAGCTTCAACCTGGCCAAAATCAGGGTTTATAGTAAAATCAAGTGTAAAATTATTGGATAGACCAATCTTCCCGTCCAGTCCGGCTGAGATCTTAGATAATTTTCCAGTGTTAAAGGGATCTCCTTCGACTTTTTGGAATCTTTCAGTACGTGCGACTGTATAGGGCATTAATTCTATCAGATGTTTTGTTTTTACGTTATTTATTCCATGAAGTTCACCAAATAAATGAATTACACCTGGGGATCCCTTCGGAATATATTGCCATTGAGAACGTTCCTGCAAACGGTAAATAGCACGTGTAACCTGTAGCCCCCATATTTGTTCACTGTTCTTATCGAAACGCAGTTGACTTAAAGGAATTTTCATTTCAGCACACCAACCCTTATCATCAACAGAAGTTTTCATATACCAGATCGGGTTCCAGTTGTCATCTTCATTATTCCCATCATTGCTCATAGCCGCATCACTTTTAGCACCGGAAGCAGAGGCAGAGAATAAAAAATCTGTCTGTTTGTCAAAGTGGCTGTCGAACTCCACGAATATCATGTCTCCGCTGAAATTATCCCTCCGCGACATAATCTTACTGATCTTATCAGGTTCAGTATCATAACATCGAACAAGCATATAAAGGTTATCATTATCATAAAGTATCTTGAAAGCTGTCTGCTGTGAGGGAGGTTTATTCTCCACCGGCTGGGATTGTGTAAAATCGCTTGTCCAATCAACCAGGTTCCAGCATTCATCATTCATCAGGCCGTCTATAACCGGCGCGGTTTTTACGAAGGCTGTCTGATAAGTTCTTTTCGCAATCACAGTCGAATCGCTTGAATGAGCATAACTGCCTGTAAATATGAATATCAGAATGAGACTGAGAATTGCTTTATATAAAACGGTATATTTCATAAGGTTAAATCATTTAAGGAATAATTCAATTAATAGTTAGTTATAACTCTGATAACGCTGATCGGGAAGTAGGGTTACAAAATACTTTCTAAAGACTTCAAAAAACTTGAAATGATGCTTGCCTTATAGGCAATTTCATTGTCAGAAAATCTTTACAACACGAAGACAGAACACCTCATGCCGGATGCCTGTTACCTCAATCCGCATAACTTATTCGTACTTAAGACTTTTAGCAGGATTTGTCCTGATTGCAGTAATAAGTTGATAACTAATTGCGAGTCCGGTTACTACAATGGCCAGGATAAGCGCTAGTAGAAATATTCCAATGCTAAGCTGAATATGGAATGCGAAATTCGACAGGTATTTTTGCAGCATGAATACTGAAAGTGGAACTGAAATAAGAGATGCAATAATAAGAAGCTGCATGAATTCACGCGAAATAAGCCTGAATATTGAACTCCCTGAAGCACCGAGAACCTTTCTCAGACCTAATTCACGTCTTCTTTGTTCAACGGTATATGTAGCCAGACCAAAAAGTCCGATGCATGCTATTAAAATAGCCAGTACTGAGAAATATTTCAGGAGAGTTCCGGTACGCTCCTCAACCCGGTACATTTTGTCAATTTCCTGATCGAGGAACTGGTAATCGAAGGGATATAGCGGCATAACTTTCTGCCATGTCTTCTCAAGACTTGCAATCGTTTCGTGAAGATTACCGCGCTTAACCCTGAAATAGATGAAATTCAGGTATTTTGCAGGCCATATCCACACGACAAGAGGTTCAATTTTAGATCTCAGCGACTGATAGCTGAAATCCTTCATCACTCCGATGATAAGGCCGCGGGTTGTTCCGAATTTGAGTTGTTTTCCAACTGCATCGTCAGTCCCCATTAATTTTTCAAGCTGCTCATTGATCATAAATGTCCCGGACGAATCATGAGGAATATCCATTGAATACGTTCTTGAAAAAGCTCTTCCTGCCTTAAGCTTTATGCCCATCGACTCCGCATAATCAAAATCCACCCCGCACATGCTCACTAATGAATGTTCATCCGGCGATTTTCCTTCCCATGATATATTATCCGCATTACTGCCGATATCCTGTGGTGGATTTGTACAGGCTGAAACTATAACCACCGATGGATTTTTTAAAAATTCCTGTTTAATGACGGCATAATTATCAATCATATTTCCCTTCATATGAAGGTATATAAGGTTCTCTTTATCATACCCAACGATTTACCCTGCATGAATTTCAGCTGTCGATAGGTAACTATGGTGAACAAAATAAGAACTATACTTATAATGAATTGTGCTACAACTGTTATTTTCCTGAATAAAACACCTGTCGTTCCACCTGTCATACCCGATTTTAAAACGCTTATAGGCATAAAAGAAGAGAGGATAAACGCCGGGTAGCTGCCTGCAAGCAGGGCAGTGATAATCGTGATTATCAGTGCACTGGTAATAAATACTGGTGCTATCAGGTCACTTTCTCTGAATGTTTTCCCCGTAAGAATATCAAAGGGTCCAAGATATGCTGCCACGAGAGCAATTGCCAGTATCATCCCGGTGAGAGCATGAAGCAAACTTTCCCCAAGAAACTGAAATACCAGATCTCTCCTGAAGGCCCCGTTTAGTTTTCGCAAACCAGTCTCTTTAGCCCTTGAAGCTGATCGTGCCGTGCTGAGATTCATGAAATTAATGCATGCTATAATCAGCACAAGAATTGCGATCGATGAAAAGATCCATATATTAACTATAGCTCCTGGATTATGTCCGAAACCCCAATATGCATGAAGATGGATCTTAAGGAAAGGAAAAAGTGTGAACTTTGTGTTGCCTTGAGTAATATGATCTTTAACTACCTTGTTAATCTTAGTCTTTATCACTTCCGGATCAGTTCCTTTACCGCTCAAAATATAAGTGGCTATCGAATTATTCGACCAGTTATCGGAGTACCAGCTTGATTTCTTCATATAACTGAAAGGAATGAGGAAGTCTGCCTCTATTGAGCTATGTGATGGCATCTTCTTCATTACACCGGACACCTGGAACACTTCAGAATTATTAATTTCGATGCTTTTACCAAGAGCGTCTTCAGCTCCAAAATACTTCCTGGCCATTTCATCACTTATCACAATTGATTGAGGGTCTCTGAGAGCAGTAAGGCCGTCACCTTCCAGGAGCGGGAAAGTGAACATTCTGAAGAACGAAGAGTCAACAGCCATTACTTTATCTTCATAAAAGACTTTATCATTCCTGCGAAAAAGAAGACTTCCGGCGCTGGTAATTCTGCAGCTGTTCTCAATCTCCGGAATACTCTCTTTCCAGACCGGACCCGACGGCCATGGTGTTACAGTTACATGAAACAGTCCTTTTGAATAGGGCTGATCTTCCTCAACACGGAATAAGCGATCACCCTTCTTATTGAAATGGTCGAAGTTGAGCTCATCCCTTACCCACAGAAAGATAAACATGCTGCCGGCAAGTCCGATAGCCAGTCCGAATATCGTTATAAAGGAGATCAGCCTGTGACGCAGAATATTACATAATGCGATCTGGATATTGAACTTCCTCATTATTTCCTGTTTATAAGGTGGAACCTAATTAACATTTGATTTTCTGAAATAAATGTCACCGCTGATTGTTTCGAGCTTTATCGGGTCGCCTCCGTTATTAAGTTTTTCAGTTATTTTCATAGGAATACCGTTGTGCAACTTATTTAAAGCAAGTTCATGGTTTGAATACATTCTGCCTGAAATTGTTGAAAAATCTATGTCTGCCTGTTTACTTGCAGGTTCTGTCAGGTCGATATAACCGCTGATTGATTTAACGTTCATTTCCCGGGTTTGACCGGTTATGGTAACGTTTGCATCAATGGTCTCAACTGAGAACTTTGTTTTCTCCGGTATAAAGATCTGCCAGTAGATGTCAGTCTCGTTACAGCAATTCTTTTTTCCCTTGAAATATTTATCCCGGAAGTTTGCATTGACAATTACTGTTTTGCCTGTTTCATCAAATGAGGTTACATAAGCATCATTATCCTTATTTTCATTGACATTAACTGAAGACTTTAAATAGACTTCATTTTTATTCCATGTCTGAACGTTTATGGAGTCGGCTATCTGAATCTTCAGGGAGAGGGATTCTTTTCCTGAAAAATCTATGTGCTTTTCTATTATTTGTTGAGCCCGGGCTGAAGCAAAGCATAGCCACATTACAACTAAAATTGTACCTGTTTTCATATTTTGAAGTATTTAAAAATTGGAAAAAAGAGGAGGGAATTAAATTCCCTTCCTCAGATAAATAGTTCCGCTTACGGTTCCAATGTTTAATTTAAAACCGCCTCCGTTAAGAGAATAATTCATTTCATTGCCACCGATTTTTTTCAGGTTCTTCTGAGACTCTGAAAAGTCGAAATCAGAGTATATTGCCCCGGAAACTGTTCTTAATTCCAAATCAGTTGCTGTTTTTACAGGTAATGTAATGTCAATTTCTCCGCTAATTGAATTAACTGAAGATGATTTTGAGGAATTGATGCTGCTGTAAGTAATATTTATATCGCCACTTATGGTTGAAAGTACAAGCGGGCCGGTCACCTCTTTAAGATCAATATTGTGACAGCTTTTGATATCAATCTCGTTTTTCATATTCTTAATCGAGATATCATTATTTCTTTCACACCCGCTGGTAATTTCAACAGAGAGGTTTTCCGGCACTTTGATCTTATATTCACCACCTCTTGTGAATGGCAGAAGACAAGTAATGGTAATCAGGTTGTCAATTTTTTGTACGTCAAGACCAATACCTGTATTATCAGTTCCGGCTGGAAACACCGGCTTTAAACCCTTGGCCTTTGCAGGAGGTGTAAGATCTTCAGAAGTTGAAGTAATTATAATATCGGTGCCATTGTAACCTTCAATCGGTAGTACATCACTGAAGTCCTTAAGGATAAGTCTTCCGTCCTTGTTGTTCTGGGTGATAATCTTATATTCCTGGGCAGAGAGAATTCCTGCGGTACAGAATATTAACAGTGTTATCAGGCTAACTTTCATTTTTTTCATAATATGTTTTATTAATTAATTAACATTTAACATTTTAATCAGGCAAACCCGGAATCTGCCACGATTTATTTTAAACTGAATTCAATCTTTTTCCTCTGTTTTTTAGATAAGAACTCTTAAACTGTTTTCTGCAACGGCTCTTACCTCTTTAAGTGTACTCTTGTTCGCAATGATCTCTTGTATTGGCCTAAGTGCACTTTTTTCTTTTCTCTCAGCAAGTATGCTTATAAGAGTAACCTGCAGGATGGGATCACTTTGAAGTGAAAGAGATTTAACAAGTGAATCACAAACTGCACGTTGATCAGCAAATCTTGAAAGAGCGTATGCAGCTGCCATCCGTACATTTACATTCTTGTCATTATTCAAAGTTTTAACCAGGACTTCTATCACATTTTCATCAGCGTTAACAAGGTCTCCTGCATAACTCACAGCCTGGATCCTGTCACTCGATGATTCTTCTTTCAGCATAGTAAACATTGTGGCTTTTTTAAGATCAGAAACTTCCGAATGCAATTGCTTTAATTCATTTGAAGCATAAGAGTTGTTAAAACTGCCATGGATCAACATGCCAATGATTGTTCCGCAGATGAGAAGCGCAATCCCAGCAGCAATTCTGTATCGGCTGAGCTCATACCATGGAGTAACTGGTTTACTGAATGATGAGGCATTGTTTTCTTCACTCTTTTTAATCTGACTATTCAGCATATGGTAAAAATTGATTCGTAATGAATCATCAGGTTTCACCATTTCATCTTTTGAAATAAGATTAAGGACCTGTTGACTGTCTCTTAATTCATCAAGACATCTTTCGCATGTTTCAAGATGCTTTTCAATCTCCTGACGTATACTTTCTTCAAGATTTCTATCGAGATATTCGATCATTTTTGTTTCAACTTCCTCACATTTCATAATTCTTCTCTTAAATCTGTTTAAAATAAATACCCCTGAGCCTTTTTATTGCTCTGTGCATGGTCACTTTGATTGCAGGAACCGATTGGTTTACTATTGTTGAAATTTCTTCGTATTTCAATCCCTGGTAACGGCTCAGAACAATAATTTCCTTTTGTTCATTACTGAGTGCAGAAAATGCTTGCTCAAGTCTTATATAATCCTCTTCCGGAATACCGGAGTATTCATCGGAAATATCAACCGGGTAAGAATCTGTTTTCAGGAAGAGCTCTTCCGATCTCTTTTCCTCTTTACAGTAATCGATATGAAGATTCCTCGCCATCTGATAAATCCACGATTTGACACTTAGTTCGTTCTTATATGAATTTTTATACTTAATCATCCTGTAAAACAAATTTTGAGTAAGATCCTGGCTGATATCTCTGTTCCTTGTAAGTTTAAGAAAGAAGTTATACAGCCTGAGATGGTACCGTTCAAACAGAGCCGACATATCAGCCAGATTTCCATCCTTTACATGTTGCATAATTACTTCATCCGAAATCTCTGCCACTGTCTGACTTTTTGGTTCTCTATATTGATTACTTGTAAAGTTACAAATGGTTACATTGAATTCTGGAAATATTTTACAGTTTTAACTTAATTGCGAGCTTCAGAAAGTACCTCTTAACCACAAAGCACGATAAGAAGGCGCAAAGCACGCAAAGTCAAAATAATGTAATTCAACTCTTTGCGATCTTGGCAAAGTAGCTGTGCGACCTTTGCGGTTAATGGATTTCATCCTCCTGGACAGATTTATTGCAGGCTGCCCCGTATGCGCCTCAGGAAGGCTCGAAATACGAATATGAATTCAGCTTGTTCCTGCCTAAGGACTTTCCGATTGTAAATACACGGCTTGTACTGGCTCAATGGAAACAATACTGTCAGGGAGGTGAGAAAGCCCCATGTTCTGACGATAGCCCTGTTATTGCAGTCAGATATGTTGCAGGGGAATTGTATGTAACTCTTAATACTGATTCAGGTGCAAAAAAACTATACAGGCTTACCGATGAAATCAGGAATAAGTGGCTTGATTTTAAATTTCTGATACGATTCTCGAGACAAAACGATGGCCAAATTGCAGCTTTTCTGAATGATAAAGAAATAATTGATTTTAAAGGAGTCACAAGCTATTCTGAAAGTCATGGTTATGCATCAAAAAGCAGGTATTATTTTAAAATGGGTCTCTACAGGGACATTATGGCTAAACCAATGACTATCTATATCGATGAGTTCAGAATGCGTGAGATTTTGAATTAAGTTTTTGCCCCCTAACTCTCCTAAAAGGAACTTTATTTTGAGATATTGACCCCCTTTGTATTTCCCCCAGGAGGGGGAAAAAACTCATTGCTTCAGAATAATTTAAATAAATGTAATAGTATTATCGCCCCTTTAGGGGAGATGCCGCAAAGCGGCTGAGGGGTATTTCGCGCTTCAATAAAATCCTACAGATGAGATGTGAGTTCAGCTGACAGAGGAGAGGCTGATTCATTTTTTGAAAATCCTTTCAAAAAATGTTTTCATATCATTCCATGAGTCCTTATCAGCCTCCGGATTATACTCAATCGGCATATTAAATTTCTTACCTGTAGCCGTAGCGTCCGGATTAGTAAATGCATGAGTTGCATTTGCATAGATCTTTAAAGTATTGTCAATTCCGATCGAATCTAACTGATGTTTAAACTTATCTACATCTTTTTGAGCTACAAACTTATCGCTTCCGCCCTGACAAACCAGAACTTTGGCTCTTAACAATTTCTTATCGACTGGTGCTCCCCCCATACCACCATGGAAACTCACAACACCTCTCAGATCAGCACCAAGTTTGGCATAATTAAGTGCCACATATCCGCCAAAACAATAGCCGATTGCCGCTAAATTATTTGGATCGGTCTGTGAATATTCTTTTAATTTCATCAGAGCGGCATCCAAAAGGCTTTTTGCCAGAGTTGGATCTTTATAAAATGGAGTTGTAAATTGCTGGGCCTCTGTTGGATCAGCTGCAATTTTCCCTTCACCAAACATATCTGTTGCCATGGCTATATAACCCAGATCAGCAAGTTTTCTTACCCTCATTTTCACATAATCATTCACACCCCACCATTCGGGTACAACCAGAATTGCAGGCCGTTTTCCTTTTATATTATCGTTATAAGCAATAAATCCTTTATAAGTCACGCCATTGGCCGTGTAGGATACAGTTTCCTCTTTTATATTCGGTGGCAGGCTTCCCGATTTGACAATTGAAAAGGTACTAAGCATGATTATGCTGATTAAGCTGGTTTTGCATAAAATTTGTTTTTTCATTTTTAAATGGTTTTAATTTGGAATTTCTTTAATCAGTTTAACAATAGTTTGCTTAAAAAGTTCTAAACAACTAAGTTCATTTCATTTATGATAGTTTGTGCCGGACGGATTGAACATTATATTTAAAATAGTTATTAACCGGATTATCAATTATAAAGAAAGGCATTGAGAGTTCACAGTTTGTATTGGCATCAAGACCATTCGGGTTGCCATCATCAGAAACAATTGTTCCACCGGTAACATATATTATTCTATCATCATCATAAGTTAAGGTTGCCTCTTTAGTAATTATTTCCGGCAAAGATGCTTCCTTCTTTTTACAGCTATCTGAAAATGTACCAGATATGACAATGAATATTATCGAATATATCCAAGTACCATTTTTCATCCATAATCACTTTTGAATTTTGACGTTTATTTCAATAAAATACTAAAAGTCAATAATACTAATAGATTATTTGTTAAAGATATGAAAGACATAGGTATACACAAATAAAAACCAGTCTCGAAAAACTTAACTATGATAAATACTTTATTATGTTTTTTACTTCTGCCAGATGCTCCTGATGGTCGTCTACCATGCGGATAAACTTATCCTGATATTCAACCCCATCAAGCATTATATTCAGTTTTGCATAGCCCTTATGAAGTTGAGTTACTGTAATCCGGTATAGAGTTTCCCTGTATCGATAATTAATTTTATAAGAAACCCAATCTGAAGGAAGACAAGGATCAATATATAATTTATCTGTTTCAAGTCTTAACCCGAGTAACGATTCCACAATAAGTCGGTACATCCAGCCAGCTGATCCTGTATACCAGGTCCATCCTCCCTGTCCAATATGGGGAGATAAGGCATATACATCAGCAGCAATTACATAAGGTTCAACTTTGTACGTTGCAACTTCTTCAGGAGTTTTGGCATGATTAATTGGGTTGATCATCGTTAAAATTTCCCATGCTTTTTTACTGTCTCCCAATTTTGAGAATGCCATTGCCGCCCATATTGCTGCATGTGTATATTGACCACCATTTTCCCTGACTCCGGGAACGTATCCCTTAATATAGCCTGGATTCAAATCTGATTTATCAAAAGGAGGGTCCAATAATTGTACCAGCGAATATTCATGCCGGACAAGTCTTTTATTCACAGAATCCATAGCTATCTTTGAACGATCAGTATCACCTGCTCCTGAAAGCACTGACCAGCTTTGAGAGATAGAATCAATCTGACATTCATCGTTACTTGCCGATCCAAGCGGTAA
>PLLX01000046.1 GCA_003141415.1 Bacteroidales bacterium | reverse complement strand
ACCATCCATCTGAGAAACATGTTCCTACGGACTATTAAGGTAGCATAATATTTATCCATATTTCCTTAACTTTGTGATGGCCAAATTACGGATATGAAGTTAAAAAAGGAAGAGCTGAAAGAGTTTTTAGATGAAAAGGTCGCAAAATATAACCGGCCTGACTTTATTGAACATGATCCTATAAGCATCTCACATCGTTTTACCAGCAAAGAAGATATCGAAATTTCAGGTTTTTTAGCAGCAACAATCGCCTGGGGTAATCGAACCATGATCCTCAGAAATGCAAATCGGATGATGGCATATCTGGATGATTCACCATATGATTTTATATTGCACCATAGTGAAAATGATCTTGAAAGAATATCAACAGTCATCCACAGGACATTTAATGCTGAGGATTTTATCTACTTCATTAAAGCACTTAAACACATCTATAAAACACATAATGGTTTGG
Organism: Bacteroidales bacterium; assembly: GCA_003141415.1. GTDB lineage: Bacteria > Bacteroidota > Bacteroidia > Bacteroidales > VadinHA17 > LD21. Next base: position 9,069 of record PLLX01000046.1, on the reverse strand, counting down.
AAGGTATATTTAACCAGTACCGAACAAAAGATTCCTTACAACCAGCCATTCATCAATTCAGGAGCAAGTTTTTTGAATTACCACATGACAGCCGGATAATGAAACATATTTCAGATCCACTAAAGGGTTCAGCGGCAAAGAAATTAAATATGTATTTGAGGTGGATGATAAGGAAAGATGATAGAGGTGTTGATTTCGGACTTTGGAAGTCTATATCACCCTCAATCCTTTCATGTCCTCTTGATATTCATTCAGGCAATGTTGCTAGAAAACTTGGCTTATTGACACGTAAGCTGAATGATTCAAAAGCGGTCTCAGAATTGGATGCCAATCTGCGGGAGATGGATAAAGAGGATCCTGTCAAGTACGACTTTGCACTTTTCGGGCTGGGTGTTTTTGAAGGTTTCTGAATCTTTTCACCCCGACTATTATTTACGGATTTGCAATGTGTTACAAGATTTTATGCGCTATTTATGCGCTGATAAGATTGAAAAGAGTAAGATTTTATTGATTTTACTCTCATTGCATAATCATTCTTCACCTTCATCAAACAGCTTGATGGAGGTACTTTTTTAATAGATGCATATTTATTCATAATTTTATAAAATATTATAAATTAGTATATTACTTCAGAAAAAATTTTGGAAAAAAATTCAAAGGTCTTTAAATAATTGATCTCTATTTTTGACCAGAAATTTCAATTTTGGAAAATTTTTTGCCAAAAAAAATTAATATGTTTTCTTGTGGTTCATGGAAATGTGCCCGGTAATACTTTTGGTGCACCAACAGCTCCCGGGGGGGTATAAAATACCGTATATCCAGGGAGGGGGGGATACCCTGATTATGCCTTTTTATGTGTACTTTACATTGTTTAATCAGATTGTACGATTATGTACCTTCCACTTGCATTCATGTGATTCAATAAATGTGGTTTAAAAAATATTTCTATTTTATAAATGTTGAAAGTTTCTTTATAAATCGCCAATTCCTTGTAACTTATTATCCCATTGTCCTTATCCAGGAACATTTTTTTGAATGAATATGATATCCTGTCCGGGAAGACATTTGAAATAAACCACTTTTTGAATAATAATGAACTCAAATATAATTTTAAGCCAGAAATGGGTTACTTACTTATTAAACTTAAATTAATAAACACATAATATAATTGTACGAAAATGCAATTGATGTTAATCGCAATATTGAAACCAGAGTTTATATATCAGAAATTTTCTGCCTCTTTAAAACTTAAGCATATCATAAGTTTGCATAAGTTCCTCTTGTGAAATACCTAAGTATCGGCGGGTTACAGCAGTATTACTATGGTTGAATAGTTGGCTTAATTTGACCAAAGAAAGTTCGGCATTGGTTCCACTTGCCTCAAACACTTCCCGACCAAATGTTTTTCTCAATGAATGACTTGAAAAGTTCTTAATCTTCAGGCCATATCGACTTTTGATCTCCTTTAAAAGCACGTTTATTCTTTGACTACTGAATGTTGTTTTTTTCTGGCTTAGGAATATTGGTTCTTCCAACGTAGCAGGATGAATTGATTCATAACAGGAACTTATATGCTTTTGTAGTTGGATATTAATCTTGATCTCACGTCTTTTCTTTGTTTTTCCTTCAATTAATTCAAATTCATCCTTATCAAAGACGTCTATCCAACGAATACAAAGTATGTCACTTATCCTTAATCCCCAGAAGGATCCAAAACTTATCAAAAGGGCCATTCGATATTCATTATCATCGATAAGTTTTCTGATCAGGTTTAAATTTTGATCCCATGTAAGATAGTCTGCTGTTGTAATGCTGAATTTTTTGCTCATAAATGTTCACTTATGTGGTTAAAGAAGTACTAGAGAATATGGGAAAATTGGCAAGAATACCATAGTCGATATAATAATCTATATTACATGTGTTTACGAAAATATATTCACTAATGTTGAAGAAGTGAATATTTCTATGTTTGGACATGTTCTATTATATGAATCATATTTAATTCTAATTATGACAAAGTGGATAGTATTTGTATTTTTCGTCCCAGAATCGATGCCAAGTCGGTATAGTAGTCGTCCCAATACTTACAACTTTATTATTTTCAATCATTAAAAGAACCATCACACACTCTTCGCCATCCTGCTCAGGGTGGATAAATTGGTGACGTATTTTATTTTGCTTCTTCATAGTTGTGCCTATTATTTTGGGCAAATATACTAATTTTTCATCAATGCCTATTATAATAGGCTATTTATTTTATCTTTACATATTAATATTTATTATATGAAACCCAAGGAGATCAAACCTGAGCATCAAGAATTGATGAAAGAGATCGGGAGACGAATTAAGAATCTCAGAACCGATAAAAATCTTGGTTATATTGAAATGGCAAAAGCTATGGGAATTTCTAGAAATGCTTACAATGCCATAGAACTTGGAAATGTATATTTCAATTTTTCGTCTTTGTTGCTCATCGCCAATTACCATTCCATTCATATATCAAAACTACTTAGGGGACTTTGAAGCTGCCCTTTCTTTTCTGTAAATTAAAAATTATAGGTGCGATCTCCTTCATGTGGGCACTGATTATGGATTTTTTAGCTTTTTCTTGCTTAAATCTCTTTGTGTTAACGCTAAAAGTGGCATTTTAAGTCGTTTATATAATTTCATATGGTACAATTAATCGGTATTATAGTCCAGAAAAGGTACATATAGTGACAGTTTTAGGGTAAGATGAACCATATTTTTTTGTGATAATTGGGATAACATTATTTTTTCAGGTATTTATTTAAAATATCACATCCAATATGTCCAAGAAAGAAATTCAGAATAGACAAAATTTGCGCATAAAAGAGATCGCTCTTTTCATTAAAAACTGGAGACTAAATGAAGGTCTGAGCCAGTGTGAATTCAGTAAATTAGCAAATGTACATGTCAACAGCATTTATAACCTCGAACGTCAAAGAGGGTCAAACGTAATTACACTACTTAAGTGCCTCGATGCGATGGATTGTATGACATTATCAGAATTCTTTTCTGAAATGGAATAGAATTATTGAACCTACCATGGTATCTGTAAACAGATGAATGTAAAGAATTTAGTACCTTTATAACCTTTTATTCTGTTTATGTATGCCCAGATATCTAACCAAATCAAGATTTAAATTAGCATTGGATTGTCCAGCAAAACTTTTTTATACAAGTAAATCTCAATATCCTGATGCTAAGAAAGATGATGCTTTTCTTGAAGCATTGGCTGAAGGAGGATATCAGGTTGGAGCATTGGCAAAGTGTTATTATCCTGATGGTATAGACGTTAATGAGCGGGGATATGACATACCTCTTCAAAAAACTAAAGAATTATTAACCAGAGATAATGTCATCATATTTGAAGCTGCATTCCAGTACAAGAATCTCTTCATCAGAGCAGACATACTCGAAAAACGGGGAAATACGGTTAATCTTCTCGAAGTAAAATCAAAATCATTTGATGGCAGTGATTACAAAACTATGCTATCGAAGAAAGGATTTTTGGATACTGCATGGACTGAATATGTTTATGATGTAGCTTTTCAAAAGTATGTAATTACCAACGCTTACCCAGATTTTGGTGTTCATGCTTATCTTATGCTTGCCGATAAAAATTCAGTTGCCAGTGTTGATGGTCTAAATCAGAAATTCGAGTTAAAGTCGGCAGAAGATGACAGAACTACTGTTGAAATTGTTGGGGATGTTTCCAGAGAAGGTCTTGGAGAAGAAATTTTAATCCGTATCTGTGTTGATAATATAATTGATAAAATATTTCAGGGTACTGATACTTCAAATCCCTCAGATAAGAGTTTTGTTGAATACATTCATTTTTTAGCAGACATGTATGAAAGGGATGAAAANNTGAAGAAGACCTTCAGGGTAAACTCTCAGGCTTTAAAGAGTGCTGGTCAAAACAATTAGGTTGGAAGACTGAAATGTTCGAGTTGCCACGAGTCATGGATATCTGGGATTTTCGTGGTAAACAAAAGTTAATGGATGAAGGGATTTATTTGATGCGAGAAGTGAAAGAGGAACACATTGGAGAAATCAAGTCAACTGATGATGGAAAACTATCCAGAACCCAGAGGCAGTGGCTACAAGTAAGGAAAGCAGTTGATAACGACCCTACACCTTATATTAATATTGATGGTCTTAGAGCAGAGATGGCATCATTTGTTTATCCTCTGCATTTCATCGACTTCGAGACTTCTATGGTTGCCATACCTTTTAATAAAGATAGAATACCCTACGAACAGTTGGCTTTCCAGTTCTCCCATCATATTGTTACGTCAGATCATAAAATCGAACACATAGGGCAATACATATGTGTCGAGAAGGGGATGTTTCCAAATTTTGAATTTATCAGAAACTTGAAGTCACAACTTGAACATGATCAGGGTTCTGTTTTCCGATATGCCGATCATGAAAATACCGTCCTGAATCAAATTCTAAAGCAAGTAGAAGAAGTATCAATTGAAGAAGTCCCTGATAAATCTGACTTGATGGACTTCATCAAATCAATCACACATGGAGCAAACCATCAAGGTACGAGAGATATGATTGACTTATTGAAGTTGGTCAAGTACTATTATTATCATCCTTTAATGGGTGGCTCAAACTCGTTAAAATATGTATTACCTGCTGTTCTTAATTCATCTGAATATATTCAGAAAAAATATTCTCAACCCGTTTACGGTAAAAATTCTACAATAAAGAGTTTAAACTATGATAATGGTTGGGTGTGGATTAAAAAAGATGAAAAGGGTGCAGTGATAAACCCATATAAACTGCTTCCTCCCTTGTTTGAAGGCTTTGAAGATGATCAAATAGAGCAATTTTTAATGCGGAGCGATATTCAAGAAGGCGGTGCTGCAATGACGGCATATGCTAAAATGCAATTTGCTCAGATATCTGACATTGAGAGAGAAAGTATAATTAAGGGTTTATTGAAGTATTGCGAACTTGACACATTAGCAATGGTCATGGTTTGGGAATATTGGATGGATATAATAAAATAACCTGAATGCATAAAATTAAGAGATGTAAAAGGAAAATTTGTTTTAACGAACTCAGGGTGGCAAAATATTTTCTACAAACCACGATACGAATGTGTATTAATGAAACACACTTCCACACGTAAAAGGATTCTGTTAGAATCTGGCAATATGAATTTAATATGATTATGAAAAACCTACTTTTTGTTTGTAAGTATAATCAAATGCGTAGTAGAACGGCTGAATCAATATATTCAGATGATAACCGCTATATTGTAAAATCTGCTGGCGTTTCAAAAAAAGCACAGGTTAAACTTTCAGAAGACTTAATAATCTGGGCAGATATTGTATTTGTTATGGAAAACAAGTTCAAAGATATTATTGTTGATTTATACCCAATTGAATCCCTTTCAAAGGAGATTGTGTCACTTGATATCCCAGATACTTACTATTATATGGAGACACTGCTTGTTGAATTAATAAAAAGTAGGGTTAACTCATTTCTGTAGTGCCATGTATGTTATCTTTATGTAAGTAAATGGCTTAATTATGCAAAAATAATTGGAAATCTTCCAAACGAATTAGGATTCATTGTCAGATTTCGTCATTACCAAGGTTGGTGGCGAGCAATTGTTCAGATATATTGATATTATCTTTGTAAAGTATGGTCAGGAAGGCAAAAGTGATGAATTCGGTCTTATTAATGGTATTTGTTTAAGCCATAATCCAAGTTGTAATAATCTATGTGAATTAACAGACTGTTGCATTTACCATAAAGAAAGGGCATTAAGAATTAATTAATGTCCTTCATCCAAATATTCTTTTTCTTATTCTCTATCAAGAGGTTAACCCTAACTTGACCTTTCAATGTGACAGGGTGACAGGCTGAAAACCAGTTTTGAAACATATTCAAGACAGTGACAGTCGTACTCATAATATATAATATAATCTATATTCTCACTGTCACTGTCTCAAATAACTGTTTAAAAGTGACTTTTTACCTGTCTCCTTGTCTACCTAAAACAGGTAAAAACAATAAAAAAAATATTTATTTTCAGTTTTTTACCATAAAGCATATTTTTTTTATGTGTTTGTGACTATTTATAGACACTTAAGGATGCTCTTTGCATCAAAAAATAACTTGATCTAAATCTATAAAAAATGAAAAGAATGAAAAAAACACAAAATGTAAAAATGAACCTCTCTTTGGAGAGGGACTTTTACGAACTCCTTCAGGAGAAAGCCAAAAATGATTACGTAAAAGTAGCAACTTGGACAAAGCAGTATCTGAAGAAAGGCCTGCTTGAAAAAAATAATATTGAAAGTAAATGTCTAACCAAAAATGGAAATACAATGGAACTTTAATTCAAGTGGTAACACAGAAAATTATGACCAAGCCTTAGGCTTATCGATTATCCCAGTAGCATCAAACAAAATACCTTTCAAACCTTGGGGTGAGTATCAGACTAAAATATCTCCTATCTCTTATTGGCACTCACACTATTTAAACCAAGGAACAATCGGAATTATAACAGGTAAAATTAGCGGCAATCTTGAGTGTATCGATATCGACATAAAGAACGATCCCCAGAAAACCATCATAACTGATTATGCCAATCTTATCCCTGAAGAACTCTTACGTAGATTAATTATCCAATCAACTCCAAGCGGTGGACAACATTATATATATAGGTGTCCAAAGGCTATAATTGATAAGAACCTTAAGCTCGCATTGCATTCAGATAAGACTGTCATACTCGAAACTCGTGGAGAAGGTGGCTACTTCTGTACCAGCAAAGTCAATAATAAAATATTGCAAGGTAAATTCAACCTCAGTAATCTTGAGGTTGATATCCCTGTTATCACCACTGAAGAACGTGCCTTTCTATTGGAGACTGCCAGAAGCCTGACTCGTTATTTTCCAAGACAGAGCGAAAAAACTTCAAAGAACGACAAACCATATGTTTACACTGAACCTGCAATTAATGATTTCAATGATAAATACTCAATTATTGATTTATTTATCAAGCATGGGTGGAGGGTTGCTAAAGAAGACGATGAAAAGTACTATCTGTTAAGAAGTGGGTCATCTGCACAACATTCTGGGTACTATATTAAAGATAGCAAAACATTTACTTGTTTCTCCACCTCTACCGACTTTAAGCCGGAGAAACCTTACAACAATTTCCAGATTCTTCAGACATTGGAAGGCAAAAATGACTATAAAACTACATTGAGATTGCTTCCGGCACTTGGTTTTCCAGTAAAGATAACTTCAGATAAGGTCACAGCAGATTCAATTGCTGAATATCTAAATGAACTGGGAGTCAGATATGATTCATTCATACAAGATTTAACTCTCAATGGTAAAGTCATTGAAGAGCTTGACTATAACACAATTTACATTGATTTGAAAAAACACTTCGAAAAAGAGATTCCGAGAACCCGTTTTGAAGAGATCATTAAGTCACATTACATCACCACAATTAATCCTATTCAGGACTTTATTGAAGCCAACAAAGACAGGCATCCTGCCGGAACATTTGAAAAATGGCTTGACTGTCTTGTGCTCAGAAACAAAACTATTGACAAATCTATTGTGATCCATTTTCTCAAGAAATGGTACGTGGGAATGATTGCACAGGCACTTGATGGTGATTACCCCAACGAATTTTTCCTTACGCTTTTATCAGTCCAGCAGGGTATTGGCAAGACCACATTTTTAAGAAATTATGTCCTTCCTAAAGAGTTGCAAGGTTACAGGAGAGAGCATTCACTTAGCTTTGACGATGATTTCAAGGTACTTATGGCTCAAGCACTATTAATAGTGGATGATGAGATGGATGGCCGAACTTATGAGATGGATAAAACGTTCAAGACTGTTCTTAGCACAAAGGAACTAACCACCAGACGAAAATATGATCGTAGAATTTCAACAATTAAGCGTAGATGTTCTTTCGCCGGAAGCGGTAATAATCTATGCGTTGTCCGAGAGCAACAAAACCGAAGAGTTCTGCCAATCGAAATTGAAAGCATTGTTAAAGAAAAATTGGCTCAAGTTGACTTGAATGATTTGTTTATGGAGTCCTACCATTTATTTGTGAATGGGTTCAAGTACTCTTTTCAGTTTGAAGACATTGTTCTTTTAAAAGAATTGTATGAAGACTATATTCAGAAATCTGATGTGGATTTAATACTTGATGAGTTTCTACAACCACCTGAGGCCGCCAGTGATATTTTTCATATAACCAATCTCGATTTAGTCAGCACTCTTATTAAAGAGTTTCCTCAGTTCACTAAGAGAATCAATGTGCCAGGCATTGGCAAGCTGATGAATGAAAAAGGATATGAAACCATTCGCAAGGGTAAGAAAAGGATTTCCTGCTATATAATCAGCAAAAGCAGCAGGATCCTGGAATTGCTGGACAATAATTCCCAAACCTGGCATTTAATGTTTGAACCATTAAAAGATGAAATATCTAAAAATAGGAAAAATGAAAAATAATATTAATCAAAAAAATATTCAAAATATTTCAATGTGTAATTATCTGTTATTCTGTTACATAATGAGACAAATTAAAATATTTTGTTGATTTCTGCACTTTTTTGGGTCTTTTGCTCCCCATGAATCGTATTTATAAGAAAGCAAAATAATAATTGGATTTTTAAAAAATTAAGGTTATGAAAAAAAATGAATTTAAAAGGATCAATTTATGGTTGGAAAAACCAATCTATGATAAAATTAAAGAAAGTGCTGATAAGCAGTTTCTAAGGGTAGGAACCTATCTGAGACAGGTAATTCTCCAAACATTTACAAATAATTCTATCAAAAATTAAAAATTAAAGATATGTCGTATGAATATTATACAGCAGTAAAAGCTTCCGAAGGATTTTGGGAAAAACTCCTTATGAAGCAAATAAACAAGGAAACCCCTTTTGAGATTAACAAAATTGTGGCTGATGAAATAATTATCAACTCAACAAACAAAACGCCTCTTGAAGACATAATTAAGTTGTCTAAAGAATACCCGGAAGAAGTTTTCCG
>PLLX01000018.1 GCA_003141415.1 Bacteroidales bacterium | reverse complement strand
TATTTACCAGCCTTAAAATCTTCAATTCTCATCTTTGTTTTTGATGCAAATATAAATATTTATATTTTCATAATTCCGAATAAACGAAAATATAAAATAGGATATTTTCATTCTGTCACTGATTTGCCTGCCAGCACCGGTATGCAGATTTGAGCATAGAATGATGAATGTTGAGTGATGAGTGATGAATGTTAAGATATGAGATTTGAGTGTAGAGATTTGAGCAGTGATCAGAGAGCGTAGATATGAGTTGTGAGCATTTAAAGACACCATTTGTCAGACTATTCCCTATTATTAAAGATATTCCCCCGGACTTTTTAAAAACATCTCCACAGGAACCACAAGAATATTTTTATGTTTCATTATTACGCTTCCTCTATAGAGCAGAACAAGAGATGATTCCGGATAATCGTCACCAAAGGAGGCAAGTCCGTTGTAATCAGTAGGTCTTATAACCTTTGCATTCTTAACTTCCACAGCTGTGAATGTCTTTCCGCCATAAAGTACAAAATCCACCTCATTTCCTGCTAATGACCGCCAATAAAATAATCTGGTTTCAGGCAGGGCGAAATCAGAATAAGCTCTTATGTGTTGACCGGTCAGACCTTCCAGGGCAGGTCCTGATATTTCAGATTCAATATCGAGTGGTCCTCTTTGTCTTAAACGACGATACAATCCGTTATCAAACAAATAAAACTTCGGGTGAGATGCAGTTTTTCTTTTTGCGCGCTTTGAAAAAACAGGAAGGCGATAGGCGAGCAGAAGATCTTCAAGAATATCAATATAACCTGAAACAATACCTCTTCCGGTCTGGCATTCTCTTGCGAGATTGCTTATATTTAATATTGTACCGTGAGAATAGCTTATTATCTCAAGAAACCGGGCGAATGTTCCCAGGTTTCTTACCAGACCTTCAGCCATGATCTCTTCACGCAGATAAATATCCACATAAGCCGAGAGAGTTTTTGCCGGATTCAGGCTTCTCTCGACTACCGGTATTAACCCGGTCTGCAGCGCTTTGTCCAGGGAAAAAGCGTTACCAAGTTCATGAGCTGTGAAAGGGTGCATTCTGCAATATAATGCTCTTCCTCCGAGAAGATCAGCCCCTGTTTTTTTAAGTTTCCTGGCACCGGAACCTGTAAGAATGAATTGTATTTTCTTCTCCTCAATTATTTTGTGAACCACATCTAGTATCTGAGGAACTTTCTGAACCTCATCGATTATCACTCTGGAAGGGTAGGAAGCATTGACAGTTTTTAAAAGAGTCTCAGGGAAAGCGGAATAGGTTCTGAATGTTTCCGGATCCAGAAAATCTATATATAATGAATTTCTGTCAATAAGTTTTTTGACAAAAGTTGATTTGCCTGTTCCTCTTGGTCCGAATAGAAAAAATGACGTTTCCGGCACATTAATATCTCGTATTATTTCTATCATACCTGCAAATTTAGACCTTTTTTGCGTAATATGCAATCATATTTAGACCCTTATTTGCGTTTCACGTACAAAAAAAGCCGCCCTTTTAAGGCAGCTTTTTCCAGATGTGAGTTGGGTTATTTCCTCACTCATCACTCATCACTACGTTTTACGCTCTATGCTCTACGCTCTACGCTTTTTCTTCATATCTCATATCTTAAACAAATTCTCTTTGTCTCTCAGTCTCTCAGTCACTTAGTCACTCTTCACCCCTTCAGTGCAACTTCATACCTCCTGGCCACCTCATCCCAGTTCACAAGGTTCCAGAACGCTTCGATATAGTCCGGTCTTTTATTTTGATACTTTAAATAATACGCATGTTCCCATACATCGAGCGCCAGCAGAGGAGCACCCTTTTTATCCGCCACATCCATTAACGGATTATCCTGGTTTGGTGTGGAACAGATGCACAGGACACCTTTATCGTCGAGACATAGCCATGCCCATCCGCTTCCGAACCGGGTTTTTCCCGCATCTGAAAATTGTTTTTTGAACTCATCAAATGAGCTGAATGTTTTTTTAATAGCCTCGGATAATTTACCGGTCGGCTGACCTCCTCCGTGAGCTTTCATGTTTTCCCAGTATAAGGTGTGATTAAAATAACCACCGCCATTGTTTCTGACTGCAACAGGATATTTGCTTATTTTTTTGAAAATATCCTTTATGGCCATAGATTCCATTTCGGTGCCTTTTATTGCATTCGTGAAGTTGTCAAAATATGCTTTATGATGTTTGCTGTAATGGATCTCCACGGTAAGCTTATCTATGTAGGGTTCAAGAGCATCATAAGCATAAGGCAATGCCTTAAATTCGAATTTTGTTACTGTTTCCATTGTTTAATTGTGTTTAGTTTCATTATTATTCTGAATTCACTTTTGTTTCATTGTATAGCTAAACAATAAAACTAAAACAACTGTGGGCGGGTAATGTTCCGGTAAACGGAGTCTGGAGGATAAAAAAGGACGTGAGTTCTGAGCGTAGAGCGAATATCCCAATCAAAGTCTGGAAGTTCATCACCTCTCGCTCTGGAGCCATAAAGGATGACCTCAGCAGTATTGTCAATTTCGTTTACTTTTTGTCGGATCAATTGGATAATATGTCGCTTTCTTCTAATCATGATACAAATTTAACAAAATATTGGAATCAGTCTGTAAAATGACCTATACAGAACTCAGAAAGATGAGATTTGAGATTTGAGCGAGGAATCACATATCACATCTTCCTACTCACTTACCAGTCTTCCGGTCAGAGTTGACTTCCCTTTTCATAAATGACTTTAATCTCCGCAAGTTCCTGTCCGATCTGGTTGATACCATACAGAATTCTCCGGCTTTGCTTTTGAGAAGGTTTCTTATGGCCTCTGACATATTGTGAAAGAAGTGTCGGGTTCATCCCGATCTTTTCTGCAAGAGCTTTGGAATTTAATACTTTGTAATATTGAAAGAATTGTTTAAAGTCAATTTCAAAACCTATCTGTGTCGGATTAAACTTATCATTTTCAAAATAAAGGGAGAATGCTTCAAATGTATTATCAATCAATTCATTCATAGTTGCTCCTGTTGTATATACAGGATAGGCATCAGCAAATGCCGAGAAGCCAGTAACACTCTTCTCAATAACAACCAATATTTTCCTTTTCATCATCATAAATAAGTCTCTCTATTTCAAACCTCCATCTTTACGAATCTTTCTTTCCATCCCTTTACCCATTTCATGTGAACCATGATCAGGAAAGATAATTAGCCCTGGCTTTTGAGGGTGTTTCATTTTCAGGTGAGACCCTTTTGATGATACCACCACCCAGCCATCCTTCAAAAGAAGTCTTAATAATTCAGAACACTTCAATTCTAAAACAGGGTAAAGGTAAATAATTATTTACTTATTCTCAACTAAAAAGTGATAAGCTATGAGTGGTGAGTTATGAGTCACCACTTACTACTCACTACTCACCACTTCTCAAGAGCACCACTTTTCGGGATTATTAATAATTGATATCAACATCTTACGAACTTCATCATATCCACTCAAAATTCGTTCATGAGTTTCTATTTGAATATACGTACAGTCCTTAGAATAATCAAGCCAGCCCTATGAAATATTCATCACATCAATAAAAATAGTTTTCTATCAGGAATGGTTCTCATAATCAATTAATGTAATTTATTTAAATGTATTTCATAGGGCCAATTCTCTGTTTCGTATTCTTCTCCAAGTGAATCTGTCAACTTGCTGACAAATGCCTTCTCATATCTTCTCTTTGCCCATGACTCTGCAATACAAGAAGTTACCGATCGCGATGAACGACGAATCTGGTCAGTAAGAGAATACTTTTCCTCTTTTGGAAAACTTTTAGAAATTTCAAAGATCTCCATCGCCAGTTTGTATGCTTTCTGATTTACCCTGTGAAATAAGTAGTATTGATAAGTATCACTTCTTTAAGGAAAAGAAAAATTTCACAGGGTATATAATCAGATCCTTAAAACTTCCTACCTTGCTCATAATCTTCTGTTTTAGCAAATAATTCTAAAATCCCTCACATCTCAAATCTCAAATCTCAAATCTCAAATCTCACCATCCTCTCCCCTTGAAAGATTGAGTACTCCCTGACAAAATCCGCAATCTTTTTGAAGAAATATTCACAAGAGAAAAATTATTAGAAAAAAAACTTATATTTGAAAATCCATTGCCAAAGAATGGGGAGTATTTAATATGAATAAGGAATCACAGCAACTTTTTATTCTGAGTCTTATATAATTTGTAATTGTTTTGTGATAAATAATTCCGTAAAAATTATCTCTTAGTGTAACAAAATGACATATTTATCGTTTAAATTAATGTGATTAGTCAAATAATACCCTATATTCGTCAAAAAAATGCGCCTTTGAAAAATGCCTTGATAATAGCATTCCTCATTTTTAGTACTATAGCCTCAGCTACTGACTATTATATAAGTTCATCCGGAAATGATGCAAATAATGGTCTTTCCTCTTCAACACCATGGAAGACGATAGCAAAAGTCAATTCCTCATTTTCCACTTTAAAACCAGGTGACAGAATTTTATTTAACCGGGGTGATGTATTTTATGGGAGTTTGAAAATTTCAAAGTCTGGTTTAGCCGGCTCACCTATTACGATTAGTGCTTATGGAGCTGGCGCAAAGCCAATCATCACAGGCTTTACAATGGTAAGTGCCTGGACAAATCTTGGAAGTAATATTTGGGAAAGTACAAGTGCTGTTTCAACATTGTCTACCTGCAATATGGTAACCATCAATGGAGTGAATACTGGTATGGGTAGATACCCAAATACAGGATATTTAACTTATCAAACTTATTCAGGCAATAAATCAATAACAAGTAGTAGCTTATCAGGAACACCTAACTGGACAGGAGCAGAAGTTGTTATCAAAAAACATAGGTGGATCATAGACAGAAACCATATAATAGCGCAAACGGGTGGCACTTTAACCTATACGCCTTCTTCAACTTATTATGGTCAAAATAATTGGGGGTTCTTTATTCAGAATGATGCAAGAACGCTTGACAAAGCAAACGAATGGTATTATAATCCTTCAACTAAGAAGATTCGGGTTTATAGCACAAGCAGCGCCATAAATGTTCAGGTAGCATCTCTTGACACTCTTGTTTTTATGACTTACAAAAATTATATAACCTTTGATAATATTTCTTTTAGAGGAGCTAATGGAGAAGCTTTTTACATTGGTAGTTCAAGTAACATTACGATACAAAATAGCAGCATAGATTTTTGTTATGATGGAATATTTGGTGCAGATTTGGGAAGTTCTTCTGCCAATTTTAAATTACAAAATTCAACAATAAATCATAGTAATAATGATGCTGTCAAAATAACTAAAGAATTTACAAATGCTACAATAAGTAATAATATTATTAAAAATACGGGAATGATTGCAGGGATGGGAGGGAGCGGAGATAATAAATATACGGGTATGATGTTAGAAAATATCTCAAATTCTCTGATTCAGTACAATGAAATTGACAGTTCGGGATATTGTGGCATTTCTTTTCCAGGTGGCAATTTCACAAAAGTAACAAACAACCTTGTAAACTATTTTTGTATGATAAACGATGATGGAGGAGGAATATACACATATGCTCCTGCTACTGGTAAAATTATAGCGTATAATAATGTGTTAAATGGAATAGGGAATGGTGAAGGGGTTAATAATCCGGGGAGTTCCGCGGCATTTGGTGTTTACATTGATGCGATTGGTAATACAAGTGGTGTACAAATATTAAATAATTCGATAGCTAATATTGGTCGTGCGGGGATATTTTTACATAATGTGCATGATATAATCACGAGAAATAATACAGTGTATAATAGTATAATTGGATTATTAATCAAAAATGATGATGACACTTATATTACAAATCTTATAGTAAAGAACAATATATTTTTTGCAAAAACATTCACGCAATTAGCCTTTGAGGCTATTACCTTACACAATGATATATCAAGTTTTGGCACTATTGATAGTAATTATTATGCAAGACCTATAGATGATAGACTTGTGTTCAATGTACAACCAACCGGACAAAGTCAAACTCCGGGTTTCTATTTTATGTACACTCTTGAGGGTTGGCAGACCTATTCGGGTTTTGATGCTCATTCACATAAATCACCAATAGCACTGGCAGATACAGCAGATAATGATTTTTACTACAATGCAACAAAAACAAATAAGATAATTACATTATATCAGTCCATGATAGATGTTAAAGGCATAAAATATATGAACAGTATTACACTTTTGCCATTTTCTTCTGTGGTTTTGATGGTTGATCCTAATCCTACAAATCAGCCTCCGGTTGTCGAAATCTTTAATCCTTCTAAAGGTAATAAATATGAAAACCCCGCTACCATAACTATCGATGCAATTGCTTCTGATCCGGATGGTTCTATAAGTAAAGTTGAATTCTACAGCGGTGCAGTCAAGCTTGTCGAATTGACTTCAGCACCCTATTCATATACCTGGAAAGATGTTGAAGCAGGAAGCTATTCTATAACTGCAATTGCAACGGACAACTTAAATGCAACTGCTACTTCATTACCGATTGAATTTGAAGTGGCGGCTAATATTAAGTATGATGCTAATTCGGAAATTATTAATCTTTATCCAAATCCAAATGATGGTCATTTTTCGATTAAATTTATCAATCCACTTCAAAATGAAAAAAGTGAGGTAGTAATAACAGATTTAGCAGGGAAACAGGTTTATAATGGCCTGGTATCAAAAGAAGAGATTATAAAACAAATTGATTTATCTTACATTAAGTCTGGTATTTATATACTCATGATTATTTACAAAGAAATATTAGTTACAAAAAAAATTATTAAATACTAACCAATGGTTAACATATCGGGTGTCATGCTATTTGTTATTTGTTGGCTTAAATGACTTTATTTATATTCTCCGGAATGATTAATCATTCAATTTTTGCCTCTTTTTAACTTTTCTTTAATCACCATCCAGATGAACTTTGAATTCCCAACCAGGTATCGGCGCCACATGCGTCTGGGTTCCTGCAGAAAACGGTAAAACCACTCCATTCCCATGTTTTGCATCCATATTGGTGCTCTTTTAGTCACTCCGGCAATTATATCAAAGGTACCACCGACACCCATGGTGAAGTTGACTTTTTTCAGTATGTCCTTATGTTCATATAGAAAATTTTCTTTTGTAGGGGTAACTATGCCAACAAACAATAGTTGTGCTCCACTATCTACAATTTGTTTAGCAATAAATGGTTCTTCAGTTTTGGTAAAATAGCCATTTCGGTATCCGGCCATTATATCCGGACCATATAGCTGATTGTAATGATTAACCACCTTTTTTATAACAACTTCTTTAGCTCCAAAGAAAAAACATTTATATTTATTTTCATAAGCCAGTTTTACAAGTTTCTGCATCAGATCACAACCGGCAACCCTGCCTGGCAAATGTTTTCCGAGAAAACGGCCCGCCCATATAATGCCTTGACCATCAGCACTAATAATATCGCAAGACATAACACTATTGTAAAGTTCTTTGTTTTTTTGCATTGATATCATCTTACCGGCATTAAGAGAAACTTGCCTTATCCGCTTATTCTCTTTAATTGCCTTATCAATCCTATCAATGGTATCCTCCATCGTAAGAGAATCTACCGGAATTCCTAAAAGATCTATCTTCATACTTTAATATTTTAATCTTTGATCCGTTTCAATCAATTTTTCGACTATACGTTCAGCTGTATGTCCATCCCATAATTCCGGTCTGTAAGGAATACGGTTAAGTGTAAGGGTGTGAAAATATTCATTTCGGATCCGGTCTATGTTATTGCCAACCAGCACACTGGCGCCGCCATTTTCGCGTAAAGTGACAGGCCGTTCAGTATTCCAGCGTAATGTAAGACAAGGAGTGCCCAGTACACAACATTCTTCCTGAAGACCACCCGAATCGGTCAACATTATTTTAGCACCCATATTAAGACGTAACATCTCAAGGTAACCGACAGGTTCAAGTATAAAAAGTGAAGGGTTATTAATTAAACTATTCCACAATCCCAGTTTAATTAATTGTTTTCTGGCACGCGGGTGAATTGGCCAGATGAGTAAATATTCTTTTGCGACCTCGTCTACGAGGAATTTTATCAAAGGGATGAAGACTTCTTCGGGATCAACGTTCGAAGGACGATGAAGGGTAATTAAAGCATAATTAAAATCAAAAAGGGAACCATTCAGGGAATGAGATCCATTCACATGATTTTCGTTAATAATTGTCTCAAGTTGGAGATGTGCTGACTTTTCCCTGTTAGCTTCAAGAGTATCGATCATAATGTTACCCACAAAATGTATCTTCTCTTCGAGTATTCCTTCTCTCCTCAGGTTTTCTGAAGAGAGAAGATCCGGTGTAAGTAAAAGATCTGAGAGTCTGTCAGTGACCAGTCGGTTTATTTCTTCAGGCATGCTCATATCACCGGAGCGTAAGCCTGCTTCTATATGACATAATTTTATATTTAGTTTTTTAGCAATCACTGAACATGATAGTGTCGCATTTACGTCACCAACAACTACAACCCAATCCGGTTTTTGTTCGAGTAGTATTTTTTCAAATGCCACCATGGTATATCCTATCTGCTCGGCATGACTCCCCGACCCTATTTCAAGATTGATATCAGGATCCGGGATTCCGAGGGCTGTAAAAAAAGCTTCTGACATCCGTACATCATAATGTTGGCCAGTGTGAACCAACACATGTTGAATTCCACCTCCATTATCATGGTTATGTTTTTCAATTGCACTGATTAATGGGGCTATCTTCATGAAATTTGGACGAGCACCTACGACAGATAAAATCTTCATTTTTTACTTAAATATTCACTCAAAGCATAAAACATCCATGCCTGTGCCCATCGCATATAAGAAATTCTGGATGAAAAATATTTATTTATCTGGTAATAAAAATAACCCTCGTCCGATTGCATATTATCAATCGTCCAATTTAAAATTTTGACTGCTAAGTTCCTGTATTCATGAAATTTGCCAAGTTTAGTTAAAGTGATTATCATTTGTGCAGGAGAATGGATATCAATGGGGTAAACAGAATTGCTGTAATATTTAGGTATTCCTTCGTCAGTGAAAAATGTTTTGATGTAATATTCAAAGCCTTTAGTTAAATGCTTTTCGAAGCTATGATCATCGGAAAACTTCATGTAATCTGCAATACATTCCAGGTTATATCCGGTATGGAAGTTATCTATCCATTGATGGAAGTCTAATGTTCCGTAACTCCAGGAACCATTATTTTTCTGATAATCACAACAAAATACTACAGATTTCTTTGCAGGATCCAGCAACTCTTTTTCATGAGTAAAACTATAAACTCTTGCCAGAAGGCGACTACCAAGTAAAGAAGCGTTAAAAACAACAGTTTTATCTAACGGAGAATAGGAAAATGCAAAGTTTCCGTTTACGTCATATGTCCTATTCAGGTCTTTTAGTATAAAATCACAAGCACTGCTGGCCATCTTAAGCAATTGATCTTCTCGGGTAATTTCATAGGCATCCAGTAAAGCACTGCCAATAAAAGTTGTTGCGACTACAGTTGGCGTGTTTTTAGGTTGAAAAAACGCTTTAGCCTGCCAGTCAAAATTATATCCCCAACATGCACCGCTATATGATTTGTTTGAAAGAGTAGAAAGTTGACCGGAGAAGAAATTTATCTTATCAAGGTACTCCGGCTCCTGATCCTGTTTATAAAGGTTACAGTATCCTGAAAGGAACAGTCCTAATGCTTTAGGATTATACTCCTTTTTAACTCCTGCAATTACCCGGAGGTTCAAAGGTGATCGTTTAAATAATTGTATCCAGGCTAACCTCGCAAGTCGGTTTTTTGATATTAAAGGAATTGCCTGAAAGAGAGTGCTGTTTAAACCATCATACGGATCATAGCCTTTAAAAGCTTCACTCTTACAGTAATTTTTAAGCTTTATAAAAGATTGTTCTATTTTCTCAGACATCTAAGCTTATCTTCTGGGGCAATCCTGTGTAAAGACTATCTAAAATCTTAAAAGTAGTCAGAGTAGTAAGGCAAATTGACCTGAAACTGATTGGGCTTTCTAGACCGTCTTTTACAGCATTTAAAAATGCAGTAATCTCTTCTTTGTGTCCCTTACCTGAAGACTTCAGCCTGATTGTTTTGCCGTCTCTGGAAAACATGCCATCCCTGAAATCATTTATTATGCCAATTTTTCCTCCTCCAAATACTTCAATTCTTTCTTTAGGCATTGATTTGTCACCATTAGCTACATAGGTCAGATTACCAACTGAACCGTCAGTAAATTTTACAACTATGGCTATATTATCTTCCGACGTGATTTTGGTATTGCCCGTGCTGATTGATTCCGCAAAAACCTTTACAGGTTCAGCGTCTGTGAAATATTGCATCAAGTCAATAAAATGGCATACTTCTCCTACAATCCTTCCCCCTCCTATTTCAGGCTGCTGGCTCCAGTGATTTTTGGGAATTAATCCTGCATTGATACGGATATTTATAACAAGTGGCTCATCCACATTCCTGAACTCCTCTTTTATTGTTTCACTGATCGGGGCGAAGCGCCTGTTAAAGCCGACCATTAAAGGCTTATGGAATTCAGTATTAGTTTCAATTACTGCTTTAAGCTGTTCCTGATTTATTGCCAAAGGTTTTTCTACAAACACATTTTTGTTTGCTTTTAAAGCTTTTATAACAAGTTCAGCATGTGAAGAATGGGGAGTAGCAATAAAAACTGTGTTAAT
>PLLX01000134.1 GCA_003141415.1 Bacteroidales bacterium | reverse complement strand
GAGCTTAATGCTGTAGATTATCTAATGAAGCCTTTCCCGAAAAGACGGTTTCTGGATGCAGTTAAAAAAGCAATCGATAAGATACGGTCAGAGACAGGAAATAAAGAGCCCGCAAATCAACTCCTGTCAAAAATGCCTGAGCCTTCCTCCCCGTTCAACAGGATTGTTGTACGCAAAGGAAATGCTATCAATCTTATACCTGTTGAACACGTCAGATACGTCGAGGCGCAGGATGATTATGTAATGATATTCCATTCATCCGGAAAAGCCCTCAAACAACAGACTATGAAATTCTATGAAGATAATCTCCCAAAAGCCGATTTTGTAAGAATTCACCGTTCTTATATCGTAAAGGTTGAAGAAATAAAACGGATCGAACCATATGGTAAGGACAACCATGTAGCTATCCTGCAGTCGGGTGATAAACTTCCTGTAAGCCGGGCAGGATATAAGCATCTTAAGGAGGAGCTCAAATTCTGATCTCATACCTCCCGGTAATTATAGAACATTAATATTGATTCTTCTTTTGGAGATGAGATTCCTCATTGCGCTGTCTTGGGGCAGCTTCATTCCGAGCGATAGCGAGAGATCTTCAACTTCTTTAAATCAGTTTCTCTTCAGCCTGCTTTCTTTTTCATGTTTTGAAAATATTGCTGACAAAGGCCTGTATTTATGGAATCGGATTAGCGGTACCGGATCGTAGCCATGCGTTCCTCCGGGTCTGCATCTGAGTATACGTCCTGTTCCTAAAAGGAGACCAATGAATGGCCCATGAATCTTCAGAGCATCTAGCATATACTGTGAACAGGTTGGAACATGGCGGCATGAGGGTCGCAAAAATGGAGAAATTGAGTACCTGTATAATAATATGGGAAGAGATAACAGGGACGATAATATTGCATTAATTGACTTAAGCATGATACAAAGATAATAACTGTCATCTCAGCTGCAAGATGCAGGGTGCAAAGTGGAATAAAATCTACTTTGCGAGCTTTGTTGGTTAATAGATTTAAGTTTTGCAATTTCTGACAAAATGACTAATCAGAACTGCCAGAATGAGTTTGGCAAAGGTTTTGCAGCTTTAGATAAATTTAAATTTAGGAGGGAAATGAAGTTATGAATATCTGGATAATTTTTATAGGTTTTATGATCCTGAGCTGGATTGTGAGCATGACACTAAAATCAAAATTTAATAAGTATTCGAAAATACCTCTTGATAATGGGATGTCGGGCTGTGAAGTGGCGGAAAAGATGCTACGTGACAATGGTATCACTGGGGTAAAAGTTGAAAGTATTGAGGGTCAGCTTACAGATCATTATAATCCCGCTGATAAGACAGTCAATCTCAGCCTGGAGGTCTACAATGGCCGTAGTATTTCATCAGCAGCAGTGGCTGCACATGAATGTGGGCATGCAGTTCAGCATGCAAAGGCTTATGCGTGGCTTGGTTTAAGATCCAACCTTGTTCCGGCAGTAAGCTTTGCATCCAAATGGGTACAATGGATATTACTTGCAGGGATACTGCTTGTTAGGACTTTCCCTGCTTTATTGCTGGCAGGTATCGTACTCTTTGCACTGACAACCCTTTTCAGCTTTATAACACTACCTGTTGAGATAGATGCAAGCCGGAGGGCTCTGGCATGGTTGTCAAATGCCGGTATAACTTCATACCAGAACAATGAAAAGGCACAGGATGCTCTTAAGTGGGCTGCATACACCTACGTGATTGCCGCTCTCGGATCGCTGGCAACATTGCTCTATTACATAATGATCTTTACCGGTTCGAGGAGATGATCAAAACCTCGAAACAGGATTCCTTCAAGGGAGATGCCACGAAGTGGCAGAGAGGTTTACCGCCCTTCTACATCCAGCCAGTGTGTTCGTTTTTCAATTGTTCTGAGAACCAGCCAGATTACACCGGCAGAAATAAATAGATATATCCACATAACATTCAGGTATATTCTTTCCGAAAGAAAATAGTTTCTAAAAAGATCAAGAAGGGTGAAAATGACAAAAATATTTACAAAACTATTGTATTCTCTCTTAAGTACATTTTTTACAGAAAATGAAAGTTTAGGTGGAATGAATTTAAATGTATACGGGATAAAAGAACTAACTTTTTCTGACCATTTGTCATAAATGTCACCGAACTTTTTTCTCAGAAATTGCTCTTCTGCAAACATAATGCGCTCATAATAAAGCCAGTATATAAGCCCGAATACTAATGTGACTCCCAGTGACCGCAAGAATAAAACCGGACCGAGCCACATGAAGAAATTTCCAAGGTAGAGCGGATGTCTTAAAAGCGAGTAGATCCCCGTAACATTTAGTTCATCTGCAACTTGACCGTTAATAGTATTTCGTCCGGAAGTGTTTCTGGGGGTAAAACCAACCGTTAAGATTCTGATAACTTCTCCAAAAAGACTTACTCCAAGAAAGATAAGCTCATCTCTCATATCAAATAGTATTGCCTGCCTGTTACCCAGATACATCATTACTATACCAGCAACGATTATAAATACAGGAAGCCAGCTTCTTCTTTTAAATAACCAGTTCCCGCTACTCTCAAATTCATGTACCAGAGCCATCTTTCGGTTTTTTAGTGATGGGGCAAAAGTATAAAAAATCTGGAAACTGACTTTAACCTGAGAAACCCTGATTGTTTTTTTAAAACCTCCGGAATTCCTTAAAAACAATTATTTGAAGAATGCTAACCTATTATTCTGGAAAGATTTTTTATCTTTATCAGTTGTACCTAAACAAATTTTACAATGGCAAGTCTCAAGCTTTTATTGGGCATGATCCCTTCGACTTCTAAAATCGAGCAGGCTGAAAAGGCTTTGATTACTGAATTTGAAAAGCTCAATGTTTTTTCAGAATCTGAGGTGTTGACAAGATACAATGAGCTAAATGGACTGGTAAATTCTTCTGATTTCATTCAGAAAAGCAAAGAGCTCAAATCCCTTCAGTATAAGAATTCTGAAGAATATTATAATGAGAAAGAGTTTTCTTCCCTTCAAAAAGCAAAGGATATTGTTCTGTATTTTAAAACTACATCGGGGACAACTCTGAAAAGGTTTAAAGATATGGATGGCTCCAGTAAAATAAATGATTTTGAAGCACTTGAAAAGTTCATTGAATCTCCCGGATTCAGGGAAAAGCAAAAGATGAAACCGTTCACTTTCAAAGATACTGATGAATACCGCAAGTTAGATGAGTACAAGACTCTTAAAAAAGATCCGGAAATTAAGGCATTTTTAAAACCACCTAAGAAAATAAAATCATTTTTTAAAGCATCTAAGAATAAATCACAACCGAAAGTTGAAATAATTAAAACCAGGGCAATATTAAGATTTGAAGAACTTGACAAACTCGTAAAATCATCAGAATTCCTTGCAAAGAAAAGGATGAAGCCCATAACTTTCAAAGATTCTGAAGAGTATAAAAAATTTCTTGAGTACAAAAGACTAAAAGGAACTCTTGAAATAAAAGAATTTTATAAGTTCAAATCCTCAAAGGAGTATGCAAATTTTCTGAATACCGATGGTTCAGCACGACTTAAAAGGTATTATGAACTTAAAGAGTATGTAGCCACGCCGGAGTTTAAACAAAGGAAAGAATATCTTCAGGATAAGAAGCGATTTGAAAAAACTGAAATGTTTAAAGAGGTTCAGGAGTACAAAAAACTCAAGAAGAGCGAGGATATTATCTGGTATTTCAAAGTTAAGGACTCCGACAAGTTCGATATCCTGAAGCGAAGGGATTTGACTTTCAGTGATGAGTTCGATGGTGAAAAACTTGATACTAAAAAATGGCTGACCAACTATTACTGGGGCGAAAAATTACTAAAAGACCGTTACTCCGTTGAATCGGATCTTCACGCATATACCGAAAAAGAGAACTTTGAAGTGAGGAACAGCATTCTGAGGATCAACACTAAACCACAGAAAATTTCAGGCAAAGTCTGGTCTGCTACCCGTGGTTTTTCAACAAAAGAGTTCAGTTATACCTCAGGACTTATTAATTCAGGGACCAGCTTCAGGCAGAAGTATGGAGTTTTCACGGCAAAAATCAAACTCGGGAATCCCAATGCAAAATGTGCCTTCTGGATGCTGGCTGATAAAATCACACCTCATCTTGATATTTGCCGGACCTCCGCAGGGAAAGTATGGTTTGACTACTTCTCCTCTAAAGGAAATAAATCAAAAACCGCCATCGGGTCGCGATATTCTAATGATTACTTTATCTATACCCTTGAGTGGACGTCTGATAAACTTGTGTGGAAAATAAACAACACGGAGGTTTTTTCTCAAACTTCAGATGTGCCGCAGGAACCAATGTATGTTCTTCTCGCAGGAGGTCTTGAAAAGCCGATTAATGGAATGTCATCGATGGAAATTGATTGGGTAAGGGTCTACAGGACTAAGTAATTAAAGAAAATTTCTTATAAAATACTTGTAGGGACATATCGCGATGCGTCCCAATATTAGTTATTTCATTTGGTTAGCGATATCAGATAGCCTGCCACCCTTCTTATTATCAGAATCAATATCATAATTGTTAAGGTTATCATAATCGTTTTGATTATATTTTATATTTTGTTCTTTTTAAGCGAATGAAGTATTTGTAATGCATTTGCATACAGCAACATTCAGCTTATTTAAAACAATTTATGATATCAACAAAATAAATTCGAAATTGTTTTTAATAATGAAAAAATGAAGTTCAAGAACATGAAGTATTTGACAAAAGCAGGAAAAAAAGGGTTATACATGAGTTATGAGAGGATTAAATCGGGATTTCTTTCAATAATTGTATTTTTACTGTAACATTTTTAACTATCAATCCGTCTTAGCCCTGTAATTCATATTATGACAGTTAAGGAATATAACAGATCTGTTGAAGAATTTGCCGATTCTGTTTACCGTTTCTTCAGGGCTAATCTTAAGGATGATGAGCGGGCAAACGATATCGTGCAGGATAGTTATGAAAGGCTCTGGAGAACCATTGTACAAAATGCAATCCGGTTGTCGTTAATTGGATTATCTGCGGCTGCGGTAATCACGCTGGCAGTAATAACATATGTTTCAAAACCATGGGCACTGCAAGTCAAATTTGAAAAAACAGCTCAGACTAAAGTAATTGATACCACTATTCAGAAGCTATCCGTTGCTATAGTTCCTAACGGGATACATATAGAAAGAAAGATCATCTCATTTAAAAAACAAAATGGAAATTCGATTGCAGCATAGCAGAAGAACACTTATGCTATAACAGAAATCAGCATGAATCAACCTGCACAGAATGATTCATCACTAAATCTAAAGGTTGGAAATAAAGAATTATCCATTCTGGAATCATTGGAAGACTCACAATTCAACATTAAAAAATATTCAGAAAAAGACGAATGGGATCAGGAAGATAATGAGAATAAGCATGCCAGAAGAAGCAGATTCAGAGGACATTGGTCAG
>PLLX01000035.1 GCA_003141415.1 Bacteroidales bacterium | reverse complement strand
GTCTTTTTAATGAGCATTTTGCTGATGTTGCAGTTCAACCTGGTATTGATATAGTAAAACGGTTAAAAATGATGGAGGTTTGCACCCTTGAGATCCTGGAGGACAGGAGCAAATCCACTGTTTACCGTATCCGGCAGACTGATGAAGTCTTCCATGTCTTCCAACTTGACGGGAAACTATTTAGTTACACGACCGAAGATTACTACCTGCAGAAACCAATTGATGAACTTGTAAAAGAATACTCTAAGAAAGATCCAATCTTTAAAATTGAAAAGGTCAGCGATTTTAAAGAGATCATACATCATTTAAAATCTCCAAAATTCCGTGCTCTGTTTGTCGATGGGACGTATGATAAGATGGAATGGATCGATCAGCCCCCGGAAGATATATCTCAAATAGAGAAGCTTATGAAAAAGATGGGAGCTTTCTACACATCTTATGTTAAAAAATAACAATATGCCTAAAAGGAATTTTAATACAAACTTAACCAAGCAGGAGAGGGAGCGGATCGGGGAGCTGGTTAAAGTACTACGCAATAATTCAGGGATAAGTCAGAAGGAGCTGGCTTTTAAGGTCGGCGTTTCTCCGGCACGGATCACCCAGATAGAGAAAGGAACCCTAGACTACCGGATCGATACGCTTATAGTTATCCTGGATCACTTTGGCCGTAAAATAGGCTTTATTTAACGAACACTTTTCAGACCTTCCCGAAAAGCTCAGCAATTGCAAGAACCTGGTTGCTGGTCACTTTTGTTAGGTAAGAAAAGAGCTTGATTAAATCTTTTTGTAAATATAAATTTTGTTTATACATTAGCATTACTTTTTAATAGACTATAAACCCCAATTATTAGGGTTTATCATACAATAGTAAGTAATGGCAAGAAGCACATACATATCAGAGAATCTGAACCAGCGACAGATTGATTTTATGCTGTCATTAGACGATTATGAACTGGATATTTTCACATTGGATGACCTTAAGAAGAAATTCAGCCAGCAATTTATTGAAATAAATGAACTGGTAGAGAATTTAGTTCATAAAAAAATACTCTCCAGGATTGAACGGGGCAAATACTGCCGTGCAAATTTCACAGACGAAAAAATAATAGGATGCTTTATTGGCAATTCCGGGGCTATTGCCTATTGGTCTGCACTGAATGCTCATGGGCTTACCGAACAGTTTCCCAATAATGTGTTTATTCAAACCTCAAAGCCTAAGAGGAATAAAACAGTATTCGGGACTTCATATAAGTTCGTCAATGTAGCTGCCTCCAAAATTACCGGAATACTTACACAGGGACAGGGCAATAGAAAATATTGGATTACCGATATCGAAAAGACCATTGTGGACTGTTTTGACTTACCCGAACACTGCGGAGGATATGCCGAGCTTATCCGTGCTTTCAACCAGGCAAAACTCAATAGCGAAAAAATGATAACCTATTGTACAGCTATCAACAACATTGCAGCAACCAAGCGTATGGGCTTCTTGGCTGAGTTACTTGATAAGAAAGGCTTAAAAAACTTCATTAGGTACGCTAAGCAGCAAATAAACAAAAAGTACAATATATTTGACCCGGCAGGAACCGACAATGGAGAATTTGTAAATGACTGGAGGTTAAGGTTAAACATTAGTCGCGAAGAAATTATGGATATTTGTAACAAGCAATACTAAATGATCTTACAAAAAGAAATAGTCACTATCGCAGCACAAAAAGGAGTAGTAAAAAGCACTATTGATAAAGATTGGGCGTTAGGGCACTTCATTGATGCTATTTTCTCGATACCGGAACTTAGACAAAAGCTGATTTTCAAAGGAGGTACCTGTTTGAAAAAATGCTACATTCGGGATTATCGATTTTCAGAAGATCTCGACTTTACTTCAACGGATAAGGATTTCATATTTACCGGGAAACATTTGGATAACATCTCGGCCTTTTTAAAACAAAGGGTTGAGATGCCCACACACATCGAATCTTTGAAAGAATTAAAATTTAAAGATAAGCTTACAGGATACGAAGCAATAATCAAATTCTGGGGTTCCGACCATCCACACAACGATTCTCCACCTGCGACACAACGCTGGCAGACCAAAGTAAAAATTGAGATAATTCTATATGAATTGATATTGTTCACTGTATCATACAGAGATGTTGTCCATTCTTATTCAGATAAACTTACAGAAAATGCTTTACAGATCCCTTGCTATAGTATTGAAGAAGTTCTGGCTGAAAAGATACGTTCATTAATCCAGCGGTCTTATACTGCTCCACGAGATTTTTATGATATCTGGTATCTTTCAAAACACTTTCCGGAACTTGACTATAAACTTATAGCTGATGCATTTCATAAGAAACTTGCATTTAAAGGACATTCATTTAGCTCAGTAGAACAATTGATAAACTCAGAAAATGACAAACATTTGTCAGCAGCTTGGAAGAATAGTCTGGCACATCAGATAACAGGAGAATTGCCTGATTTTGAAACTGTAAAAAATGAATTATTAACCCTTTTTAAAAAGATACTTTAATACAAATTTTACAGGGGAGGAGAGAAGGCGGAACGAGGAGCTCGGTAAAGATCTACGAAGCGACTTTGGGATAAGTCAGATCGAGAAAGGAACGCTGGATTACCGGATAGACGCGCTATTAGTTATCCTGGATCACTTTGAGCGCAAAATAAGTTTTATTTGACGAACACTTTTCAGACCTTCTCTTCAACTATCACGATGTTCAAACGCAACTTGCCCCTATTTAACGAGATACTTTTTTGGCACCTTGAACCACAATTTAGCAACGAATCCGTAACTTTAAGATTTAAATCAGCTAAATAAATGGAAGTTAATTTTATAATAACCTTATGAGTAGGTAATTAAGCTAAAAAATGAAGAAAATTTAATATGGGGAAACCGTTTAAAAAAGAAATTGAAGAAAGTTTTGCTACAATAAAATGGGCTTTAAGTCAGGATACTGTGTCTGTTTACGAACATATTTTTCGTGATACAACCAAGCCATTGTTCGTTGTAGGTTCTGGAGGCTCACTGAGTGCATGTCATTTTGTTGCAAGTATTTATCAAAACTTTGGGAATTTAGCTAAAGCAATAACTCCTTTAGATTTATTTTATTCAAGGTATGCGTTAAAGGATGCCAAAGTATTATTCATTAGCTCAAGTGGAAGAAATAATGACATATTATTTGCATTTAAAATGGCTATTCAAAACCATGCGAGCGACATCACAACAATATGTATGCGCATGGAATCTCCCCTTACAAAGCTGGCAAATTCATTTTCTGTTAGCAAAGGAATTGAATACGATATACCTACGAAGAAAGATGGATTTTTAGCAACTAATTCTTTAACAGCTTTCTTTTCAGTTTTTGCAAAATCCTCTGGACAAATTAGTGTAGAAGTAAAAGATATCGAAGTAACATCCGCATTTAAATATGAAGTTAGTGATTTTGTTAAAAAATTAAATTTTGATTCTACCATAATTGTTTTATATGGTGGCTGGGCAACTGCAATTGCTTATGATATTGAATCAAAATTTACAGAGGCCGCTTTGGGTAGTGTATTACTTACAGATTATCGAAATTTTGGTCATGGCCGTCATCACTGGTTCGCTAAAAGGGAAAATAACTCCGCTATAATAGCACTTGTTACCCCTGAAGAGAAACAAATTGCTGAAAAGACGATTAGTCTAATCCCAACTTCCATCCCCCTGTTATTAATAGCCAGTGACAAAGTTGGAGTCAACTCTTCGATAGAACTATTGCTAAAGTCATTTAATCTTGTTAATTCCGTAGGTGAAACGTTTCAAATTGATCCTGGTCGGCCAGGGGTACCTGAATTTGGAAGCAAGTTATATCATTTGAAATATGCTTCATTTTATAAACCATTCTCAAAAGTTAAACTAAATCCCGTTGAAGAATATGCTATTTTAAAAAAGACAAATAAATCTTCTATCCATCAACTGCAAAATGATGAATTACTTTTTTGGAGAAAAAAATATTTGACTTTTATTGATCGTGTAGAGAAGACTCGATTTTCTTCAATAGTGTTTGATTATGATGGTACTCTCTGCTCTTATGATAGAAGATATGCTGGCTTTTTAACAGAAGACATATCATTGGAATTAATAAGATTGTTAAAGGCAGGAATAAAGATAGGTATTGCAACTGGTCGTGGACAATCTGTAAAAACCGATTTACGTAATTCAAAAATTCCAAAAGCATATTGGAAGAATATTATTATTGGCTACTATAATGGTGCTAACATTGGCTCCTTAAATGATGATAGTTGCCCAAATACAGAATTGAAAACCAATTTAAAACTTTCTAACATAGAAGCCGTTATAAAAAGTTTAAAGTTGCCATATTCGGAATTGAAAATAAAACTACGTCCTTTTCAGCTAACAATTGAAACTTGTGATGCATCTATTTGGAATATGATTAAAAAGATTGTTCAGAATATCGTAATGGTATCTTCAGATGGGGAATTGCAACTCTTAGAATCAAGCCATTCAATAGATGTAGTTGTTAGGGATAAAGCATCTAAGCTGAACGTGGTAAACAAGTGCATTGAATTGTCCAAAAGTGAGAACTGCTTGACAATCGGCGATAAGGGGCAATGGCCTGGAAACGACTACGAACTATTATCCACACCTAATTCGTTAAGTGTTGATGATGTTTCGGCCCATCCAGATAGTTGCTGGAATCTTACAAGGGATGGATGGAAAAGTACTCAAGCAACAATGTCTTATTTACGGCGAATAAGTGTCAAAAAAAATTATTTTAATTTTTCGGTATGAAAACTGAAATATTGCAGGGTCTTTTACTTCAGCTTACAAGTGAAATATGTGAGCCGGAGGAACTTTCAAATAATAGAAAGTTTTTTTTAAATATGGCAAAGTTTAAATATGACGATTATAAACAGTTTTCTCCGGGGATGAGATTTATAGAAAGTTTTGCCTTATGGTTAAAACAATTTGAAGATTTAAATGACAGAAAAGTCGCTTTAGATTTTGTAAAAAATTATTTAGTATATATATCAGGGCCAGAATTGGATCTATTAGTTTCTAGTTGTTATGCCGATGTCATTAAACCAATACTATTTAATAAAGTTAGTTTGGAATTAGGAATTCCGGAGTACATGGTTAGTTTAATTTCTAATAGTCCCAAATTTAAATCACTCTTGAGACAGTCATTATTTTGTGGATTGAGTGATGGAGCAAGAATTGAAATATTTCGTAGATCAAATACAGGAGTACTTTCACATGAACAGATATACCAAACTTATGAATTATCTGCAAAAAGGGCCTCAAAAATGCAAGAGGAATTAGTTGCAGATCAAAAAAAGAACCTTGAAAGAGACCCAGATACAGATGAAGATAAATTTAAGGTTCTTTTCCTTCTTGATGATTTTTCAGCAAGTGGTACGTCATTCTTGAAATACAGTACTACCGAAAAAAAACTTAAGGGGAAAATTAATGCTTTGTACGAAAGCATTTACACCAAAGATGATTTGAAAGATGTTTTTGATTTGGAGAATCTCGAAATTCACATTGTATTATACTTATGCACTGAGCAGGCAAAAACAGTTATTGAAGGAAATTTTCAAAAATTGAAAGAGGAATATTCTTTAAAAAATATTCCTGAGCTTCATATTGTACATATGATCCCGGATTCTTACAAAATATCGACTGTTAATAATCAACAAATAATTGATTTGTGTAATAAGGACCTTTATTATGATGGGCATGAATTAGAAGATAAGCACACAGGTGAAGTTAAGCTTGGATTTAGTGGTTGCGCTTTACCTGTTGTATTATATCATAACTGTCCCAATAATTCGCTTTCAATTTTGTGGGCATACGAAAATGCTAAATTTGGAGGATTATTCCCTCGTGTTCCAAGACATAAAGAAATATGATTACAGAGATAAATCCATTTTTTGCAAGAGCTTCCGAATATATAGAACTTGATGATAAGTTCCTTAATTTATTTAGTCCTGAAGTACTAAATATTTTTAATCAAAACACCATTTGGAACAATGTCACTATTCTAAGAAGTTCTCCGGGTGGTGGTAAAACAACTTTATTAAAAATGTTCACACCGCAAATACTTAAAAAGCTAAAGGAAACAAGTAAACATGACGAACATAACAGAGAAATATACACTGAATTAAAAAAAATTGGAGTATATGATGATGATGGAAATATTAAAGTTATAGGCTCCTTAGTCCCTTTCAATAACGAATACATGTCAATTGAATTCTTGAATCTGAATGAAGCTCAAAAAGCGCGAGTATTTTTCTCTCTTGTTAATATTAGAATAATATTATCTACACTTCAATCAATATCTGTCCTCCATAGCTTTAAATCAATAGCAGACTATAGAAGAATTTTATTTGTATTTCAAAACAATCTTAATTTACCTGTTTCAATAAGAAGTATTAATAACGGGATTGATTTATACAATTGGGCATGTGACCAAGAAGAAATTATTTGTAAAGAAATTGACAGCGTTTATACAGATAAGCATAGAACAATTGAGGGAACAGACACCCTATACTCACTTGATTTATTTGCTCCATCAAATTTCTCGATTGATGGTCAGAAATTGCAGGAGAAGATTTTAGTGATGTTAGATGATGTCCATAATCTCTCCGCATTTCAACGTACACGCTTGGTTACAACTATTATACAAAAACGCCCAGCTGTTAACACCTGGGTTTCTGAAAGGCTCAAAGCATTAACAATGGATGAGCTTTTTTCAGAAGGGAATACTGAAGGAAGAGATATGAATACAATTCATATCGAAAAATTTTGGTCAAAAAAACATTCTGCATTTGAAAAGTTTGCAAAATCGGTAGCCAATAGAAGAGTTGCACTTGCGTTGGATACCCCTCGAGAGTTTGCTAGTTATTTAATGGAAGACTTTGAAGAAGTGGATAATGAGAAAATTCAAGAAGCTATTAAAACAGTCAAGACAAGGGTAATTGAAGTATATGGTTCCTCTGATCGGTATAAGGTCTGGATCTCCAATATGGATAAACTTAATGTTGATTCTTTTGATAAATTACTCGAATGGAGGTCCTTAGAGATTTTACTTTATAGAGATATAAACAAGGCCCAACAAAGATTGAGCTTTGAGGGGGATGATCTACTACAAGAGAACGAACTTATAAAACAGCAAGAAGCTCAAGTGATACAAGCTGCGCAGCTTTTTATTAATAAAGAGTTTCAGATACCATTCTATTTTGGAATATCAAAAGTTTGCAAACTCTCATCCTTTAATATTGAACAGTTTTTATCGATTTCTGGGCACTTATTCGAAGAAATTAAAAATAATGAGATCAGAAGAGTTGTAAACAGTAATCATAAGATTGAAATATCATCGAGAAGGCAAGAACAAATTATCAAAAATGTAGTTAATAAAATCAAATGGAATGAGCTGGCAAACAAAGTACCAAACTTTGTAAAAATAAAGATGCTTCTTGATTCGATTGGAGAATTTTGCCAACAGGAGACATATACACCTAATGCATGGAATTCTCCTGGGATAAATGCCATTGCTATACTGATGACAGATAGAGCCTACCTAAAAGACATAGCATTAAAGGATAAAAGTAACGTCTATTATGATTTAGCTAAATGCATCGCGGATTGTATTTCTTATAACCTAATTGAATTTGAATTAAACTACAATTGCAAGAATAAAACATGGATGCTGCTCTATTTAAACAAGATGTACTGTGCAAAATATAATCTACCAATGAATAATGGGAAATTTAAGGAGAAAAAGCTAACAGAATTATTAGGCTGGTATAAAAATGGGTTTAAAGGTAAAACTCAAAGCAAAATGTATAGTTAAAATGTATTGGGAAAACTATTTTTTAAAATCCGGTCCCTCTTTTGCCCCATTCTGGGAAGGTTATCTGGGAGAAAATAAACGAGACATTTTATTCATCATGGGTATGGGTTTTGACCCAAGGACTAATGTAGGGATTAAAAAAATCTACTCTATCAAGTCCATAGGGCTTAAGTCCACGATCGTCTTGAGATATTATACTCAACAAGAAGATATTGGAACTCAAAACTCTCCTCTTGTTCAAAAACATTTGACGGAATTAACTACATTTTTAAGCTCTAAGTCACTTACTGCATTTACGGAGAGAAACATAATTCAAAGATCTCAGGACAATAAGAGTATTGCTTCAATAAACGCAACTCAATCTTTTAACGAAGAGGATTTTAGAGATTACAGTGACATTATTGTTGACATTAGTGCGATGCCTAGGGGAGTTTTTCTTCCTTTAATTAATAAGTTGTTGAAAGTAATTTCTGATTGGAATTCCACTTGCGATCCTGCTAATAAAAAGAACTTGCATGTTATCGTAACAGAAAATGCAGAACTTGATGCAAAAATTCAGGATCGAGGAGAGGCTGAAGATGGAATTTTCATTCATGGCCTTGGAGTAATAGATACTGCCAAAACTAAATCACATAAAGAAGTCTGGATTGCTATGATTGGTGAGGGTCAGACAAAACAATATGACATTATAAGAAAAAATATTGATCCGGCAGAAATTTGTCCGGTACTTCCATTTCCATCAAAAGATTTAAAAAGAACGGATAAATTAATTATTGAATATCAAGATTTATTATTTAACGATGGAAGCTTTGACCCTAAAAATATAATATATGCGCATGAAGAGAACCCGTTTCAGGTTTATAGATTAATGTGGAGGGCAATAATGCGATATGACGAATCTTTGAGTATCTTGAGCGGTTGTAAAATTATCGTTTCTGTATTCTCCAGTAAACTGTTAACAATTGGGGCGTTTTTAGCTGTTTATGAAGCAAGAGCAAATGGTAAAAATGCCGGTATAAAACATGTTGAATCTCTTGATTATGAATTAGATAAGAATGCAGAATGCATAATTGAAGATATTTTAAAAAGAAATAATCTAGTTGAACTTTGGCTAGCTGGAAATCCTTATGAATAGTAATAATAAAAAGAAAAAAACCACAAATAAAAAGAAAGAAAATCCAATATGCATCGGGGCAGGCTTGGTAGCATTGGATATAGTAATAAATGGAGATCCTAAAATTCCTTTAAAGCTATTTGCAGGTGGTTCTTGTGGGAATGTCCTTACTATTCTTTCCTTCCTTAAATGGAATGCCTTCCCTGTTGCAAGATTAAAAAGCAATGATGCTTCTAAGAAATTATTAGCCGATCTAACTGATTGGAATGTGAATACTTTGCTTATTACTAAGTCTCCTGATGGCAGTACCCCAATAATCATTCAAAGAATAAAAAGGGATAAAAATGGTAACTCAATTCATACATTTCAATTTAGAAACCCAGAAAATGGTGATTGGTTACCCTTATATAAGCCAGTTTTACGAACTGAAGTCGATTCCTTAATAAAAAAATCACCTATACCTTCTGTTTTCTATTTTGATAGGGTAAATAGATCATCAATTGACCTGGCTAAATATTATAAGGGGAAAGGGGCAGTTATTTTTTTCGAACCGTCTTCAATGAGTGAAAACAAACAATTTGAAGAGTGTCTAAATGTTGCCGATATAATTAAATTTTCAAATGAAAGAATAAATAATTATGCTGATTTATTTCCAGATCAACGGGTGCCACTTGAAATAGAGACCCTAGGGAAAGAGGGATTGCGATATAGATTTAGTCATCAATTAAAGTCAAAAAATTGGATAAATCTTACTAGCTACAAAATTTCTTATGTAGTTGATGCAGCGGGTTCAGGGGATTGGTTTTCTGCCGGTGTTATTTCTAAAATTGCAATGAATGGGTTAAAGGGATTCAAGAATCGTAATGAAGTATTTGTATCAAAATCGTTAAAATATGGTCAAGCCCTAGGTGCTTTAAATTGCTTTTTTGAAGGAGCGAGAGGATTGATGTATGCTTTAACTAAAGAACAAGTAGGTTCTTTAGTTAGAAAGCTTCAGCGTAGCAAAACGCCATTAACACTTATTAATAAAAAGGAAGATTTTAAACCAATTGAAAAGTTTAGTATTGGATCTTTATATTGATTCCCAATTGGATATGGTTACTAAATCCATTTAGTTACATTATAAATTAATCTGAAAGTCAAATAACATATTTATGAGCCCCAACCTACTAACTGATATTCAAAATTTTCCAACTACTCGATACTGTGGAAGTAAAAGGAAGCTGCTCCCGTGGTTGATTTTTTATACATTTAAAAATGTTGAATTTAATTCTGTTTTGGATGGTTTTGTATGTACGTATTCCTGATATTGTTTCTAAATGACGAGTGCAAGGAGTAAAACAAATAAGGACAAAAAGTTCCAAAGTAAATATTGGTTTGAAAACCTACCCACAGGGTACACATGGTCATCATTATGGTATGATTATACGATATGCGGAAATTGTGGTGGTATTAGAAAGTCAAGAGGCAATTGTCCTGTATGTCTAGAGAAGTTAACAATGCCTCAAAGATTTAAACTTAAAAGTTCAGATGAAATAGAATCTGAAATCATTTCGAATTCTTTAATGGGTGCAGAAGGTCGCTATGAAGACTATATATATTTGAACATGATTGAAGATGAATGGGAAAGACCAGAATCTAAATTTGATAAATATGCCAATCTTAGCAAAGATAAAAGACCTGCAGTTAAAGCAATTATAGTACTTGTTTTTTGGATCTATTTCGAAACACGAATTGAACGATTATTGGAGAAGGCTATGGCAGATTTACCAGATTCTGTTCGTCTGAACCTCTTTAAAAGATATCAATCAATCAGCTCTCGAATCGATGATTTATATAAAATATTATTTGGGAAATCAACTTCATACTATTTAGATTTGGATAGATTAGGTTTCCAAAATGTTGCAGAGTTATTAAATCGTATTCAGGATAAACGCAACGAATTTATGCACGGCAAACCAGAAGCAATCAATGATGATTTAATCGAAGACATTGTTAGCATACTTAAAACTGAACATGAAAGCTGGATTGCAGTATTTAATTTGAGAGTTGCTAAAACACATAAGAAATAATAGATAACCATTGCAACCTCGGATAGTAGGTCTTGTTTCACAAATGCCGACACATAACACATATTTGCCATTGTCCTCTCGGACAAACCCATACAAAAGCAAAATTAAAAGGGTGAATCGGAAACGCACTTTTATAATGTATGATTAATCATACTTTTTTTGAAATAGTTTTCTTTGTTATTAATGTCATTTTTTCTACCCTTCTCAATTTCCCAATCTTTCCAACGTCTGGCGTGACGAATTTTATTTCGTGTAATAAAGTAGTGAGATTTACATTCAAGATTCCAATTACCAATAGATGGACTAAGTGAAACACTTTTGCCATCAAACGTAAGTTCCCAATCTGTTGGGGACAGAGGGGTTACCACTTCATTGCCGCAGCCGCAAACACACTTGTGGACAGCTACACAATATTCTATTGAGATATATAAAACTCCCTCTTCAACTTTCTCTGGAATAAAGTCAACAAACTTGTGGATAATCTTCATACTATCTTTTTTCGAGTTTCTTAATTCTTTGCTCCAGCTCTGCAATTTTAAAATCTTTTTCATTAGATACTTCCCTAATCTTATCAGCATCTATTTTATATTTATCAGCATCCTTTTTTTGTTGGGTTGCATAATCATCAAACTCGTTTCCCAACAATAACGTCAGTTCATCTTTGTATGGCATCATTGGATCATACAACCAATGATATGCATTACCAATTGCTCCATTGAACAATCTTACTTTAATTTCATTGCTACTTGCTGATATAATGTGTTGCATAGAGATACCAGGATATGGATCAATGTAATAAATAACATTAATACCTAATTGAACTGCTTTTTTGGCACATAATTCACAAGGACTAGCAGTTGTAAATAATTTACCTTTTTGAATTCCATTTCCTCCGTACTTTGCTAACTGCAAAAAAGCATTTTCTTCGGCATGCAAGGAGCGTGTATGTACCTGATTCTTTCCATCCTTCGAAAATGAATTTCTTATATCCTTAAAGCAAAAACAGACATTTCTACCTTTCAAAATTTCTATGTTTTGCTCAATAGGTTTCTCAAATTTACCTATTAACTCGTTTCGAAATTTAGGTTCAGTTTCGGATTCATATTCCTCTTCTCTTACATATTCATATTCATAAGGAGTAAAAGCTTTTTTGTCTGAATAAATCTGTGGGTTTATAAGGTCGTGTGCACATCTTAAAACACATGGGACTAATCCTTCTGGTGTTGTATTCCATCCAACTGCCTTGATAGAATAATTTTCGTCAGTAATAGCTGCGCCAACATGTCTTGATATACATCCCGAGTTATGTTTAGCTGTATATGCCATTTGCATACACCTTTCCTCAGGAGAGGGAGGGATTAAGCCAGGATGACTGATTAGTGAGATATATTTCAAAAGTTGCTCCTTCCAACTAAAGTAAGGAGATGAATTGTCATTCACTTGCTTTTCTGACTTCGTTAAATCAGAAATTTGTTTCTCTAATTTTTTATTTTGTTCATCAACTTCTTTTTTAGATAGAAACGATATGTGAATATCAGCTTGCTGAATACATGCAGAAATATTCGCTTTGTAAAACTCGTCATCTTCACCTCCTTTATATTCCTCTTTCCAGAAAGCTTCACGAATTTCCTTTGTATCAGGTGTGCTATATTTATTTGAAAGTGCATCCTGCCTTGAATCATCTTCCCGGTTAATAGCAACAGTATAAAATGCAGCGTATCGTTGTCTAAAAAACATTATTTCAATAGGGTTGCGTAAATCATCAATTACTATTTGAGTTCGTTTTTCATTGCTTTGTCCTTCTTTAGGCATTTCCTTCATGAATATTTCATGACTTATAATAATGTCATTAATAAGCCCAACGATTGTAAAAGCTTTATCTGCCAAAGGTTCAGAAAATTTATATGGTTCTCCTGACTTTCTTAAATTTAAGGATATGATTTGAAATAGTTTGTTACGTTTAATTCTCGAATTCTTTTTCAAGGCAGCGAGAAACTTTTCACAAAACGGTTGAAAATCACTTGTAAAATAAAAGGTATATAAATCAATACTTTGAAACTTAATATTATTATATTTTTCTGACAGTATATTAAAAGATTCTTTAAGAGTTTGTAATTCCGAAATTTCAATATTAAAATTAGGCTCTGCTCCAGTTGTTTTAAGTTTTTTAAATAAATCCTCAAGCGCTATTGATAATTCTCCTTTAGGTTCCAAAAAATCTATAAAGTCATCAAAAGAATATTTAAGCAAGAACATCACCAATACACACTTGTAATTTATTTTAGCATAGCTTTTGAAATTGATACTTGCATAGTTGTAAATGATACGATACTTTCGAAACGA
Source organism: Bacteroidales bacterium (assembly GCA_003141415.1). GTDB lineage: Bacteria > Bacteroidota > Bacteroidia > Bacteroidales > VadinHA17 > LD21. The sequence goes on along the minus strand of PLLX01000035.1, from coordinate 27,721 downwards.
ATTGTGTTTAAACACTTCTTTCTCTTTATCAAGCCCAATTTTGCATGGGTCTTCAAAATCTTTTTTATTAAACCCTTTAACTAACTGTTCAGCGACTTCTGAACAGCCTGAACCTATTTGACCTGTTAGGCCAATTACGGTGAAATTATTTCTTAAACTGTAAATGTGCGATAGATCTAAAGCTTTGCTCATATATACTTTATTCAATACAATCTTCGTTAATTAATTGCGATGTGTTGATCGTGTAAGTTGAATTGAATTCTTGCTTCAAATCCTGATAGAAACCACTCAACTTTTTCCATTTTACCACAGCCATTAATGCATTTAATGCGTTTAGGTCTGCTATCTGAATATTAGTTGCATACTCATCATCTTCCATTGAATCAGAACCAATTCTATTGGGTATATGATTGTACTTACCTGGCGAACCAACAGTAACTCTAAGTTGTCCTATAAGATTTTCATCAACCACATTAACACCAAGACCGGCATCAATAAATGTAACGCCAAATTTTTTTAGGTTGGAGATTATCATGCTTCTTGCACTATTACTATCAATGCAAATGAATACATACGAAAGGCCTCGGAGAAGTTCAATATTTATTTCCGTTATCTTTTCAGAAAAGGGTTTTATTCCCTTTCGCATGTGGGAATAAATCTCACAATAATAATCAACTTTCTTTAACCTCTTATTTAAAGATTCAATAGTTGCAGCCCCTGGAGAACGAAACGCATTATGTTGAAGAAATTCATCTGAATCAAAAAGAAGTATTTCTTCAACCGGAGTTTTAGCAACCAAATCTAATACGTAAGAGCCAGTTCCCCCCAAACCAATTATCGCAATTTTTTGTCCTTTGAATTTGGAATTAAGTTGGTGAATGTTGGCTCTGCTGGAATTAGAATCGATGTAATTAAATACAGTTTGATCTTCGCTGTCAACAATAACTTTGAATGTCTTTGCAGTTGCTGTCTTATCGATTGACCTTGCTGGTGCTGAAATTATTTCAGCATATCTCACAACCTTATCATAGTAATTATCATATCCATTAGGTGGTTTATTTGAGAAGGAGAAGTTTATTACTAATCCATCAAACAAGGCTTGGTTTAATTGACTAGAGTGCTGTATCGCTGTTATAATTGAACCGTCATTATTACATGGGAATTCTCCCATAAAATTGATAACATGATTATCTGGCTTAATAGTTACATCATTATTCAAAGTAAGGGTTGTGATAAGCTTCCCAAACTTTACCTCCCTAATACTATTTACATATGGGATATGATGTACAATAAGGTATCCACATTTAACTTCTATTTCAAATCCTTCATCTCTGAGTCGCTTTAAGTCAGGACTAAGATTTATCTGTTGCTGTAACATTAAATATCATTTTATCTTTAACAAAGACTCTATCCCCTTTAACCATAGAACCTTCTGGGTTCTCGTGTGGACCTCTATCATAAATATCAGTGTAAACCTTTGCTGGATTGGGGTCATATGTTCCAAAAGCTAAAACAATGACTTGCTCAAAAGTAATCGTTTTTTCAGTCCAAAGTTTTGGTCTGCCATTTACAATAAGTGTAATTTTAAAATCCCTATCTTTTGAATAAAAGTGTTCAATTTCAGGACGGGCAAGATTCACTTGCTTATCATCAGGAATCCGTTCATCTTCCCATGGCTTTTTAATAGCAAGGAAAATTTCATCTTCAGCAGGAATGTTGCCAAGTTTTCTAATTTCAGTACCAGTGATATATTCTTGACGCCATTCGTAATTTTTCCCATTAATTGCAAGATGCAGAACTGCTTTTTCTTGCCCTTTGTTTTGAGTATCCATATTTCTAATTTTTGTTATTTAAAATTATTTAAAATCCTTTGTTTATCCTCATTCTCCTTATCATTTTTGTGATACAGTTCAATAAAAACTATCTTTTCTTGTTCTTTGAAGTAAGCATAAACCAATCGCAAACCTGAATTAACTCCACGTCCTTTTAATGCTTTACAAGCAATCTTTTTGACTTTGATAATACAAGTTTTTAATCCTAGATTATCGATACGAAAACTGAAAGGAGGTCTTTCATCCGGTAATATATCGAGTACCTTTTTCACTACATCCAGATCATCGTTCAGTGTTCTGTATTTTTTTATAAGGGTTTTCAAATCCTTTTTGAATTCCGTAAGTTCTTCAAAGGTCATTGTTCTTCAATTTCGTTTCCATAATTTCTTATTGAGAAAGGAGAGTCCCTGTAAAAGGCCAATTCATAATTTATTTCTTCTCCTTCTTTTGAAGCTAACCAGGGTATATCCTTATGAGAATAATTACTGATAGCAGCTGCCGACCAATCACTCAACTGCTCAATAACCCTGTCAATTATCTCTTTCTCGCTTGCTTTCATTTCTGTTAAACTTGCTTTTACTAAAGGCAAATAGCGAGTCTGCGGAAATCCATGAAATTCTGTTTTTACTCTTTGTAACTGACCTTTTTCAATCATTTGATTAATTATTGTGTCCATATTTTGTGGAACTGGTCCGTAAGGCAACTTCCGGTATTTAGCACCGGTCAGATGTTCTTCGTACATCTCGTAATAATTAAAATCTGAAAAATAAAGAAGTTTGTAAAGCACAGTCTCTCCAACATTAGGTTTTCCTGCACACCGCTCCAGAATATATAGCAATATGTTTTTAAACTTGCTTACTTTCAGAATCGGGACAGAGATACGTTCCTCAGGTTTATCTGGCTTCTTTTGGGGATCACTAACAGGTCCCTGGTTAATTGTGAAATCTATTGACATAAATTCGTCGAGGGAGAACTCCAGAATAATAGACAATCTCTGCAATTCCAAAATATCTACACTCCTGTTGCCAAGCTCAATTTGAGCCAATGAAGGTCTGGAAATTCCAACATTTTTAGACAGATCTTCCTGGGACAACCCTTTCATTTTACGAAGTTCGGCTATCCTTTGACCTATTTGTTTTTGCGACAGTTTCATATTCATTATATTTTTTTTAATTATGATACAAAGATAAGCATTGTTTTACATTAAAACAATGCCATGTTCTCAAATAATACAATTAATATTATAAAGCCTTTATGTTTCAATACTGTAATGTATTAGGAAAAAGATTTTTAAAGTAGTAGAGATTATTCATCCCATTCTAACAATGTATACAAGTATACAATATTACTTTAACCGTTTAAAACAATTTAAATCAGTCAAAATGGATATAAGTAATGGAATTAGCGACTTTTTAACTCATTGCAGGTATGAAAAAAACCTTTCTGAAAAGACTATCAAAGCTTACTATATTGATATTTCACAATTTGAACATTTCTTAAAAGAAAGTGAGCTTACTACAAAACTTGAATCTGTTGATAAATCAATCATTAAAAAGTACTCGCAATTACTTTCAATTCACAAGCCGAAAACAATAAAGCGCAAGGTAGCTGCTATTAAAACTAAGTTCAATTTTTTTGAATATGATGATATCATAATTGTCAATCCTTTCAGAAAAATCAAAATTAACATAAAAGAGTCAGTACTTTTGCCCAAAGTAATGAACTTAAAAGAGGTCGAGAATATACTCAGGATTTCATACAGGGAAAGAAATAAAATTCAAAACAAACAAACTTATACCTATTTGTCATCCATAAAGTCAATTGCTATTATTGAATTACTTTTTGCCACTGGAATTAGAGTATCGGACCTCTGTAATATTAGAACAAATGATATTGATTTAGAATCAGGTTTGCTCATAGTAAAAGGGAAAGGTAACAAAATTGCAGTGATCATTATTGCCATCAACGATTTTGATAATCCTGATGGCGGAGGAACACCACACAGTTGGTGATTTCAAGTAGTGGAATCGATTGCCCGCTGTTAAATTCTATCGGGCATATTTTATTTTTCGAAAACATTTCTTAAAAGTTCCATATTATATTATTTGTATTTAAATTAAACTTATAGACGTGATCAAAAATGTCGGGCTTGACTATTTCCATTCATTACTCAATGTAATTCTGTAAAATGCAAATGTGACTTTACAATGTATCAAATTCATGAAATCTTTATTGAGATCTAAATGTTCCAGCACATTATTATGAAAAGTGTTAATAAGTTAATTATCTGTATATTATATTTAGAATAATTTTAAATTATGAATTTGTTTATAAATAATCTTAAAACCCATGTCACATTATGATATCTCAAGACATGTAGAATTGTGAGTGTTCTAATTAAAAATTAAGATTATCAAATATTATTGAGGAATTTTTTCAAGATAATAGAAAGATAAGCCACAAAGGATCTTAATTTTATAACATCATTTCACCAAATTAGTCTTATTCAAAGGTATTCAGAATGAAAAGAATATCCCTCTTTATAATATTTCTTATAATAGTTAGTACTCTTAATTGTACAAAGAGAGTCCCACAAGATGATCCTATCTTGGATCCTCCTCTTACTATTAGCCTAATCGATAACTATCCTTCATGGAGTCCTGATGGCAAATTGATTGCTTATTGTCATTCTGATGCAATCATCGAAAAGAATGGAATATACTTAATACAGCCTGATGGAACAGGAAACAGACTTTGGCAACAGGGCACATTTGAAACGCCTAATTGGAGTCCAGATGGACAATGGATAATATTTTCGAAAAGTGGTCAATTATGGGGAAAAAAGTTAAATGGAGATAGCCTTACTTCTTTTACTTCGAATGGGAAGCATTTTTATCCTTCTTGGAGCCCTGACGGGAAAAAAATTGCCTACATGCAGACAATATGTGATGAAAACAAATGTGGGATATGGTCATTTACGATAAAAGAATCGACCAATGCATTTCTAGTACCTTATGGTATGTTTCCAGCTTATAATCCTGCCAAGGAAGAAATTTTTTATTTAAAAAGGTGGGTTGAAAAAGATGGCCGTGTTCTGGGAGATTCAGTTTTTAGTTTTAATTATGGCTCTCAGGAAAAGAAGTTTGTTGTTTCCCTACAAAATCCGAATTATGATAATCGATTTATTAAGATAGACTATTTTGGGAAAATTTTATTTATATCTCAGTCGAATGATAAAAATGCAATTCCCGATTTATGGCTTATGAACAATGATGGTGGAAATAGAGTAAAATTTTTGTCTCAGGTTTGCAGTGCAAATTGGAATCCTACGGGGAATAAAATTGTTTATACCGATTGCCATACCTCTTCAGGAAGGCTTTGGATAATAAATCTTGATGGTAGTAATAAATATCCATTAACATCTGATAAACAATATTAATCTAAAAATTAAGTAATTATGAAAAAATTATTACTGATTTCCATTTACGTTTGTCTATTTTGCTATATGCAATGTGCCGCTCAGTCCTTAAAGGTGAAAAATCATCAAAACGAAGTTTTAATGTATGTAATGCGTGATTCCCTTGATTTATCTCCCGGATCAATAGGAATTGTGGATATGAAGCATGTAAATGTAAGTTCAAAAAAATTGAATAAAATACTTGGTAATTTAAATGTAAACGGAATTTCTAAAGCTTTTCCCGAATGGGGAAGATCCGATTCATTATCAAGATCTTCAAACACATCGCTAGTTGAAAAACCTGATTTTGATAGAGTTTTCAAACTTACTTTTCTTACAGAAAAAGAAGCTACTGATGCACTGACTCAATTAAATTCTATTTCTTGCGTTCTATATGCTGAAAAGAATTCAAAGGTAGTTCTTCATGATAGTTTTACTGATGGAACTCAATGGTATCTCAAAAATGATGGAAGAAATGGAGGGACATCTGGAGCAGATATAAAGATTGAAGGAGCCTGGGCTATTACTAATGGCAGCTCATCCACAAAAATCGCATTTCTTGACACAGGAGTTGATATTAATCATGATGAGTTTTCAGGTAGAGCATCAGGAGATACTCCTGTCCATTATCATGGGACAGGTGTGGCAGGTGTTGCTGCTGCTAATGGAAACAATACAATCGGTATAAGAGGAATTAATTGGAATACAACTATTTTATCCAAAGCTGTTTTTGGTACAGATACTACGTTCATAGGAGATGCTCCAGCTGCACAGAAAATAATAGATGCAGTTGATGCAGGGGCTGATATATTAAATTGTAGCTGGGGGGGACCAAATAGTACATCAACTTTAGCGTTAAGCTTTGCCTATGCCTACAAGATGAACCGCCTTACTGTTGCCTCAATGGGTAATGATGCTTCTGAAACTACAATATATCCAGCAGGGTACTATAACGTATTTTCTGTAGGTGCTAGTACAAATAATGATGCACGATCATGGTTTTCAAATAGCGGTAGCCATATAGATGTTGTTTCACCCGGAGGTTCAGGCTTCGATGTGACAATACCTGATACAGATCCGACTGATATTTATACTACCTCGCCCAATAACGGTTATCGGTTTATTGCAGGAACATCGTTTTCAGCTCCTGCAGTTAGCGGTTTAGCATCCCTGATGAAAGGATATAACACTAATCTTTCAAACGATGATATTGCACAGATAATTCGTCTTAGTGCTGATAAAGTGGCAGGAATGGGGGGCCAGAATTTCACCTATGAATATGGGTACGGACGCATTAATGCAGAGAGAACAATGTCTTATTTAAGAGCCCCTTATACAATTAAACAAACAAGCTCATCTAATGGCTCCAATTATAGTACTTCTCAATTATATGGCATGCAATTAATGGGGGTTCAAGGTCTTGCACCAGGAAATTATTATGTATATAAGCATGAAGTAAGAAAAAATATCATTTTCCCAGACACTTATTGTACATTAATTGATGCCTGGGGCAGAGGTGTGAATACAAACGGGCTGAGTCAAGCTAGCCCCAATTTTGGTATGGGATTTTGCGAAGTTGTACCAGGTACTTTATCAACAAGCGGTTTTACGCTAAGAACGTACGTTTATGAAGTATATAACATAAGTATGCAATATTTAGGATACTATCCGACAAGTCCTTCAAATGTAAATTTTGCCTACACTACTTTAGGAATAGTTCAACCTACAATCACAGGATCTTATCTCGTCTGTCCTACCAATACTACTTATTATCTAAATAGTGTACCATCCGGCTCAACAATAACTTGGGATAAAAGTTCTAACCTCACAATAGTCAGCAGTACATCAACTTCATGTACTGTAAGTCCAAATGGAACTGGGGATGGTTGGATTAAAGCTACACTTACACAGGGATGTTCAGTAACTATGAATGTGTGGATTGGTGCATTTAGTAGTGGTAGCATTTCTGTTTCTGGAACAGCAGCAGTGTGTCCAAATTCATTGTATACTTATACAGCGCAAGTTCCAGGAGGACATTCATCATCATACTCTTATTCTTGGACATATCCAAGTGGTTGGACTCTTTATAATCAGAACCAAAATACTATTCAACTATATACGCCATCAAGTCCTGGTGGTGGAACAGTAAGAGTATCCGTAACAAATTGTGGCGGCTCATCTGGTTATTCAGGAATAACTGTCTATCCAAGATCAGGTTGTGGTAGATATTTTATGATATATCCTAATCCGGCATCAGACAATATTACCATAACACTGGATGCAAATTTTTCTTCAAATACAAACAGCTTAAATAATGAGAAGAATGTAGATAATAATTATTCACAAGAAACAGAACCAGTGAATTTTATTATCCGCATTTATAACAACCAAGGAACATTATTATCCTCAAATGTTAGAAGTGGTAATTCTTTCAACATACCATTAATTAATATGCGAGACGGAACATACATAATCGAAATTAGTGATGGAAAAACAAATTATCGGCAACCATTAATTATCAAACATAACTAACTTTTAACTGAAGCAATAAAAAAGGATAGTGAAGAAATAGAAGAAGAGAAATATTTGTAAAAAGTAAGCCTTGGAATCACCTCTGAGGCTTACTTATTTTCGTGTTGAAGCAGTGACCAACTTTTGCTTTCTGCAAATTTTAGCTAACTTGTGTCTAATTAAAAGTTGCAATATGATTAAGAGAACTTTTAATCATTTTTTGGTCAATGTCACGGTTTGAGCTTATATGTATAATTCTTAGGATACGATGAAAATTGTTAAAGATGTTCATTCTTCTCCGATGATGAATGAAACCGATGAGGATTTGATAGTCATCATCTCAATGAAAGACGATCCAGTTGCATGTAATTTGGCATTTTCTGAATTTCACAGAAGGTTTAAAAAATTTCTTTTTGGAATGTCATATAATATAACAAAGATGCTTCCCAATTTGAATGAAATTAGAGATGCCGTTTTTCAAAATACATTGATTAATGTTTATAAATACAGTGGTTCATTCAGTGTAAATGGCGAAGCGGACCCTGAAAAAATTAAGAGAAGGATTCATGGTTGGTTAATTAAGATAGAAAAGCATGAACTTCTAGCTCTCTTGGAGGACAAGCAACCTATAATTGATCCAGAGGAACTGAATAATATTTATGAAAATGAAAAATTAAAATTCATTACTACCAGAAATTCGCTTCAATCAATTGTTTAAATGCAAAAGCCGGACCAATTGACCACATTTGGTCATTCAAATTAAAATAAGTGGACATAACTAATCAACAAGCATATAACGCCAGCTAAGTATAGTCATGGTCACTGATTTTCAAATATAATGTTAAAGAGGTATTGGAATTATGACCAATAATAAAGCTTGTCCTATTTATATGCGGGATGACTAATGATCTATTACTTCTAGATTATCGAACCTACTTGATTAGGCACGTTCTAGTATAAAGATTTATATCGATTCTTAAAATCAATATCAATTATATTATTGGATATCACTTTGTCTTCATGTAAAATCAATGAGTATTTATATAATCTTCATATTTAAGAATTAATTCTCCAAAAGTGTTTAAATAGTTACGTAGAAATATTCTATATGCCAACTCGGTATCAAATAAATTTATGCCCTTTAGAATGTCCAAAACATCGTAATTAAAATTTTCAAGAATTGTAGTTCCGTCAATTCCTGGGAGAGCCTCATTTAAATCAAATTCCATATTCCTGAAGTATTCTCGATAGGTGAGTTTCAAGATACTTATCAAATTCTCAGATTTTATCGGATTTATATGTTTTAAAACAATCAGAAAATTTGAATTCGTTTTTTCTGTTTCAATAATAGCCCATTCCTTATCGAGGTTCGAACATAATAATTTTCTAAATTGATTTTGCCAATCCATAATAGTACTATTTTAATTGATTATATTAAAATTCGCAAATTTGTATTGCAACCTACAGATAGTAAAAAATGGAGACACAGTATGATATTTTTGATAAAAAGATTAAGGTATACTTAAGGAAAGGAATAAATTTAAAACCATACGAACATATAATTGACCTTACAACGGATAGGCCCTTTTTATTAGGTTATCTAAAGAGATTAAGAGTCGAGGAGAATTTAACAAATAATTATTATCCCAAAGGTACTGACTTACTATTTGTTGATCACAGAGAAATCAATAATTTTAATAGTTTAACCCCTAGGCAACAATTAAAAGAAGTAATAACAATCCCCTACCAGGATGTTGTATCATATGAGGTTCTGCTGAAACATACTATTTAAATGCATCAATTCAATCATCTCCTACGCATAGCTGACTAATTTCCAAATAATAGCTCTGCCTTCATAATGCGGCATTTTAACCCCTTTGGTAAAAGGCATTGTAGAAGTTGGAGGCTCCTTTTTAGCTTTCCACATTCCACTCTCTGGACATACTTCCCCTGTGCGTGCAATACTACCTAGAAGTTCTTTTAGATTTGACAAAAACCGTTCATTAGGAGGTAAAAAACTACTATTCGCTTCTCTGACCATTTCTAGTGTACTCTTTTTCTTGACTGCTTTATACTCATCCTCTAAATCTTTAATTAATACTTTGAAGCAATCCATAAAAGATATGTTTTCATCTCTTCTAAATAATCCCATTCTTATTGAATATGTATAGGGACACTGATTCTGTTTATGAATAAAACCCTTTAAATCATCAAGGATGTGGCTCTCAACAATCGGTATGATTGGCCTATTATGGCAATACGCATATCCGATTTCTTGATTTATCCATTGTTGCTTAAATGATTGGGGTGATAAAATAGGAATAATACAGTAGGATGAGTCAATTCCTTCAGTTATTAATTTTACGAGAGCTTTATTTGGTTTTCTTCTATCAGCAACAACTAAAGCCTCAAATAAGGGATGATTTACAAGTTCTTTCTTTATCAGTCTAACTTTATCATAGTTGTCATTTGCATAACTAATGAACAATAATTCTTTCATAGTCAAAAAAGTTTATATCATCAAATATAAAACGTTATTAACAAAAGAGGTTGTTCTTAATAGGAACAACCTCTAAACGACATCTTAGTATTTAACTAAGCGTACTGAATCAATTTCCAAGTAACACCTCTGCCATCATAAGGAGGCATAGTATTACCTTCTGCAATTGGAGCAGTAGTTGTAGGATAACCTTCAACTTTCCATACTCCACTCTCCGGACATTTCTCTCCGGTTATAGCAGTGGTACCAATAGGTTTTCTAGGAAAAGCCATTGTATATCTATTTTAATTAAGATACCTTTATACCTGAAAAGGGACACTTGGGTTAACCCCAAGAGTATACGCCCGCGAAGTTGTATTTACCCTTTCTGCAGTAAGCGCCAAGGTATCTTTAAAGCGCTTACTGTTTTCTTTTTATATGCTATGTCTAAACACAAATGATTCAATATATCATAAGATATCCAGTATTAGTTTATGAGATTATGGACACTGATTTTTAAAGCGGCAATACAAAGATAAACCTTCTTTACCAATTTTATCAATTCGATAATAATATTTTTACAAACAAATGGATGTTTGTAACTAGTTGATTAGTAACAAATGTAAGGGCGAGTTTTAAGACAAAAAAAAATTATTTTTACTTGACTTTGTCAAAAAAAGTATATGGTTTTGACAGTTAGTTCATTACAGAATGAACAAAAAATATTATTGAATATAAGATCTTAATTTTTAAACCTTTAGAGTTAGATTTATTAGATATCTAAATTGGAGATTATTCTTACTAACCGTACTGAATTAATTTCCTTATAACAGCCTTGCCATTATATGGAGCTTTTGCGATCGGAACTGTGGTACTTGGGAGTCTTTCAACTCTCCAAATATAAGGATCCGTGATTACGTAGATTCCTGCTGGTATAAGTCGCTGAATATAGAACAGGTGTTAGGGATGATTCAATAAATAGTTAATGAGTATATTAGAAACGTTATTGACTGGTTTAAAGAAACACCAGAATATAAGATAAAGGTTAAAAAGATTGGTAAAATATTTCGATTCTTATCTCTCCATCTTGACAAAATAGTAAGTTTTATTAAACTACCAAAACTTGAAAAACTTATTTAAGCCATAAAATCAAAAAAAAACCTGCTCTGTTTTTCTTAGAAAGCCAACTATTATTCAAATTTAAAGACTAATTGGCTATGTTTTAACTTCCTTTATTACTTAAGTTGGTCAAATTGTGAACAATAATGATAATGACCACCTTAGGTTTTTGGTCGATTGTCCACTTTTAGTCCATAGATAACTATTTGGCTGTAAGGCTGGTCTTAATGCAGTGAATTGTAAAAGCAAGCAAGCGTTTGCATTCCGTCTCCGCTATCGTATTTTCGTTGCCAAACAAATACTTATTGCTCCCAGGTTTCTGCAAATAAATGTTTAATAAATTTTGGCTAAAGCGCAAACTTGTAGAAGAATTCAAGAATTATCTAATGCTTAGTTTCGATCTTGACTATGTAAGCGCCTGCAATAATATTGACTAATTGCGTCATCATAGTGTTATAGATTATCTCTCAGTGGTTTTTACTATATATCAATAGATCATTAATTTATATTTAGAATGAATATGAATTAAAGTACTGTTATCAAAATAACGATAAACCTTGTCACAATTCTTTGACTACTCACGTATAAGTGATCGTTCTGCAAATACATGTCAATAATTTAATATCATGATTGATCTCAATTTCATCACTCAGTCTGATGTATCTATTGCCATTGCCGTAATGATCAATAGTTTATGTAATTTATTTTTTATACTCATAAGCAAATAAGCAAAAAAGAATATCACTCTAACCTTTAACAAAAATGAAAATGAATCTCAAAAGAATACTACTGATAATCTTGACTTTGTCTCAAATGGTGACTCTACTTAGCCAGAAAGTCGAATTCACCTACGATGATAACGGCAACAGACACACCAGAACAATCACCGTGCAGGAACTCCAGTCAAAGTCTGTTGAATTTCCTATCATTAATCCGAAAAATTTAAAAACTACGGAGAATGCCATGGCAAAAGGATTAAACGCAGGTGCAAGCTCCCAGAATGATGATGCAAAATCGCTTGCGGATTCTACAAGGGAAAGAATTAGCCCGGCAGAAGGAGAAATCGTAACTCGTGTCTATCCCAACCCTAATAAAGGACTGATAAAGATTGACATATCAAATATGCCATTGAATTCTATTAGCGAGCTAAGACTTTATGATTTGTCAGGAAATGAAATTGTGATGAAAAAGAATATCGAAAATCATACTGAAATTGATATTACCAGATTTATAGATGGAATATATATACTCCGTGTCAAGATAAATGAAAAGACCTCTAACTGGAAAGTTATCAAGAATCTTCCATATAACAACTAATTCTGTCCCTCCATTTGTAACCTGAAAAAAATACTATGATGAACTTCTATTTAAAACTAAGAATATCATTAATTCTACTCATTGTATCGGTTTCTGTTAGTAATTCTATGGCTCAGGAGGTTTTACCAGACTCTCTGGCTCAAAAAATAATTAGTAGTGATTCTTTATTTGTTATTGACACTCTGTCCCAAAAAGTAATTATTAGAGATTCAGTATTTGTTATTGACTCTCTGACTCAAAAAGTTATTATTAGTGATTCCCTGAGTGTTAGAGACTCTCTGACTCTGATGAAACCATTAGTGACATGCTCGGTAACTTCAATATCACCCTCATCTGTGTCAACGGGACCAAGTGCAGGCCAGGTAACTCCATCAGTAGTTGTAAATACATCTCCCTCAAATTGCACTACTTATTCAATATACACTTCGTATTCATGGATTCATTATCAGGTCGTCCCCGGAAGAGTTATAGTTTCAGTTGATGCATTGTATGGGGCTACACGCAGCGGAACTATAACTATCGGTAGCTATACTCTGAATGTTACTCAGACTTGTGGAAGTAACCCAGTTGAACCCTCAAGTCTTTCTGTTGACAGGAATAATTTCTGCTCCAACGCTGGTGGTTACATTACCCTTACGGCAAATGGCGGATCGGGAGTCTATACCAGATGGTTTACAGGGAGTTGTGGCGGGACACAGGTTGGATATACCGGTAGCGCTTCTTTAACGATTGCTGCACCCACAACAACAACAACCTATTACGGTCGGTGGGAAACCGGATGTGGCAATTCACCATGCAAAAATATAACTGTAACCGTAAATCAAGCTCCGGTAATATCTTCAATTACAGGAACTACCCCTGTTTGTCCCGGCTCAACATACAGATATACAGCTGGTAATACTGGATTAACAACATACAACTGGTCTATCCCTTCTGGCTCAACAGGAAGCAGTTCAACTTATTATATTGATGTCACAATTGGAACAACTTCAGGGAATGTTTCGGTGTCAGGCACTGACGCACATGGCTGTACAAGTAATACTGCTTCCTACGGAGTAACAGTAAGCTACTTAAATCAATATTCAGTGATAGGGACAGGAACAACTTGTCCTGGTATTGGTATCCCTGTTAGCTTACAAGGTTCAACTAATGGAATCACTTATAAGCTTTATTTTAACGGGTCTTGGTCGAGTGGTGACATGATAATAGGAAATGGTGGAAATAACGTTTCATGGAATAAACACTACCCTGGAACCTATACAATAACAGGAGTAAATGGGACTTGTGAAATACCTATGAGTGGTAGTGCTACCATAAATAATTATACAGCTTCAACAGATCCTACATCAGTCACCGCAAATGCAAACCCTATGTGTTATGGAGCAGGAACGACTTTAACTGTACATGGTGGTAGTTTAGGCACAAATGCAAATTGGAACTGGTATACAGCTGGATGTGGAGTTGGATCGCCCGTTGGTACTGGTCCTACGCTCAACATCAATCCCCCCACAACGACAACATACTGGGTAAAGCCGGTTGGACTTTGCGGTACAAATGGTTGCGCATCAATAACCATTACAGTAACTAATGCACCTGTAATTAGTATTCAACCTGTCGATGTGCATATTTGTGATGGTGCATCAACAAGCTTCAGTGTATCAGCCTCAGGAACTAATACTTATCAATGGCAATATCTTGCAGGAAGTACATGGACCAACATTTCAGGAGCAACAAGTTCAACGTATAACATTCCATCTACTACCGGAATGGGTGGTAGAGTTCTTAAGTGTGCGGTAACAAATTCTTGTTTTACAACTCCATCGAATAATGCAACTATTTTCTTCAGTAGTCTAGTTGCTTATACTGTTCTTGGAGATACGACAATCTGTCCGGGTGATCAACATAAGATCAGACTTAATGGTTCGGATCCAAATTCTGCAGTTATATATAAGCTCTTTCTGAATGGAAATGAAGTTACCCAGCAGCCTGTACATGGAACAGGAGGGCCAATTTCATTTTCGAACGCTAATGCTGCAGGAGTATATACAGTGAAGGGAGTAACTACTCCGCAAGGGTGCTTAATTCCAATGAATGGAAGTGCTACAGTTACAGTCAGAATACCTTCAACACCGGCCACATTGATAACTTCATCGCAACCAATTATATGTCCTGGAGGAAGCCCGGGAGGCGGTTCTGTCTTAACTCTCTCTGGTGGAAGTTTGGAAACGGGTTATGGAGCATGGCATTGGTATTCAGGAGGAACACCTTGTGGTAGTACAAATGAAGGAACTGGTACCACAAGTATCACTGTTAATCCAATGGTGACAACTACTTACTCGGTACGTGCTGAAGGTGGCTGTGTGACTACTTCATGTGCAAATACTACAGTGAATATAAAAGATATAACTTATATAACTTATGAACCTCAGAACTCGAATATTAATCTTGGAAGTGATGCTGTATTCTCATTAATTGCCATCGGTCCCAATCTACAATATCAATGGCAAGTATCACCGGATGGGAATTCTTGGACGGACCTTACAGGATTACCTGCCCAAGGGTACCAAACGTCTAGTTTAACTATCAAGGGGTCCACCTCGTTTGAGGATAATTATTATCAGTGTAGAGTAACATCTGATTGTAGCACAATTTATTCAGATAAGGTTAAAATAGTCCTTCAATATTCAAATATCAATTATCTGACTGGGAATGATATTCCTGATCCAGAAACACGTGCCCTAAACACATCTTATTTAGTTGGTGCAACCAGTGGAAGCTTCAATGTGAACCCTATGGGAGGTGCATCTTATTCTCTTCCAATTGTAGTGCCTCCAGGGGTCAATGGTCTAGGTCCAGAACTTTCTATCTCATATTCAAGTAGTAGTGGTTCAGGTATTGCCGGATTTGGCTGGCATTTTGGTGGAATCTCATCAATTGGTAGGGGCCCACAAACAATTTATAATGATGGGGAGGTAAGTGGAGTTAATCTGGATATTAATGATAGGTTCTATTTGGATGGGCAAAGATTGGTAAATACATCATCAACCTATGGTGCTTCAGATGCTCAGTACCAGACAGAAAATGACATATTTACACGTGTTACCCCTGAAGGAACAGATTCAAATGGACCTTCTTGGTTCAAAGCAGAGACTAAATCTGGACTCACATATGAATATGGCAATATTACAGCTTCAAAACAGGTGATAAGTGGTCATTCTCAGGTATTGAATTGGTTCGTATCGAAGATAAGTGATCTATTTGGCAACCATATTGATTTTTCTTATATTCAGGATCACCACAGTGTATATCCTTCAGTAATTACCTATGGTCCGAATACAATAACATTCTCATATAAGCAACGAAGCGACAAGATGTTTTCATTTTTGAAAGGAGGGAAAATTGAACAATGGCTTCTGCTGGATAAGATTACAATAAAATACAATTCGAATATTGTTAAAACATATGAGTTTAAACAATCTTATCAGGGTTCAGATTATAACTCTTATTCAATTTTAAATGAGATAATTGAGTATGGAACAGGCACCAGTAGACTTAATTCTACAGCCATTTCCTATCAAATGCCTGAAGATCTCTCATTTGAACTTAATACTTGGAATACTACCCATCGATATGTTACCAGGAAATCAATTTTATACAGTGGAGACTTTAATGGTGATGGGAAAGCCGACTTTCTTTGTCTACCTGATACCGTAAATGGTGCTACATGGACTGGTATTCGTATATTTTTTGGTGACGGTAATGGCAATTTCCCAGATTCTGCATCAATAACAAGTAATAATTCAATCCATATAGATAAATTAAAAGATTTAAAAGCTCTTGATATTAATGGTGATGGGAAAGATGATATATTGTATGAATATACAAGACCAACAGGATCTAACTTTTATTATATGATTTGTAATGGAAGTTCATTATCTCAGCCTGTTTACTTAACCCAACAAACATATAACGCACATGTAGGGTACACAGGAAAAGGGAAACGAATAGACAAACAAGAGATGGATAATGAGCGTACTGGGAGACTATCTCGACTCAAAACGACAGTTGAAGCAGATTACAACGGGGATGGAATAAATGATATTTTCATAAATACTTCTTCAGGAGATTGGTCAATAATGTCTTTTGTCGATGGAACAGGACAATTAACATCATCCATGCATACATTGGCATATGGTTATAATAGCACTTTGAACGGAGATGTGTTAACTGGCGATTTTAATGGTGATGGAAAATCCGATTTATGGAGCTTCGAAAATGATAGTTTAAAGATATATTCCTTAAACGGGACCTCGCTTGTTCTTTTGTATAAAACAAGTGCGATTACAAATAAAAGTTATTACAATCTTGGCGATTTTAATGGTGATGGGAAGGTTGATATTTTTGTATACGGAGGGGGAAAAGGTACAGGATCACCGTATGATATGACTAATTGGCAAATTTATCTTTCTTCAGGCAGTGGTTTTGAAGTACATTCAATTCCCCAATTAAAGAGCAACCTGAAAGATGATTATGTTCGCTCTGGAGATTTTAACGGGGATGGAGCGTTTGATATTATGGTCAATTATGTTGATAATTCTATATCATACTCATATTTTTATCTATCTAAAAACAATGGTACAAATTTAAGAAGTGAAAGCTTTTCTTCACATCCAGGCTTCTCACGCAATTATTATATAGCGGATTTTAATGGGGATGGGAGCATAGAATTTGTCTGCAGCGACCCTGTTCCTGGTCTGTATGGATACAGATACTATAAAAATACCGGAAAAGCTTCAATACTAATGGATAAAGTGGCCGATGGACTTGGTAAACTTACCAAATTGGTTTATACAAAATCATCTGAGGCGTCTTCAAATGTGTATCAAGTAGGTACCGGGGCTGTCTATCCGGTAATTGATTTTCATGGGCCTTTAACCTTAGTAAAATCGGTGAGGGTCGATAATGGAAATGGATCAAAAAATACTTTCAATTATTATTATGAGGCACCAAAGTTACATATGAAAGGAAAAGGGTTATTAGGCTTTTCTAAAACAATTGTTACAGATGTTACCTCAGGAATTGAATCACATAGTATCTATGGTTATAATTCAACGTATTACTATCCAACGCCTCTTAAGTCTTTCTCAAGATTAGTTGGAACTACTGATACAATTGAAAGAGTATCCAATTCGTGGTCACAGATTGTTTTGGATGCAACAAATAAACGTATTTTCCCTTTTGTTCAGAGTTCTACACAAATTAATAAGCTTACCGGTTTTTCCGTGACAAGCAGTAGCCAATATGATAATTACGGAAATGCATATAAGTTGACAAAGAATTATTCTAATAGTCCAACAGAAGTTGATTCCAGTCATTATGTTAACATTGCTACTACGTCACAATGGTTATTGGGCAGGGCAGATGCAACAAACATTAAATATTTTAAAAATGGTGATACGACAATAGTCAGATCTGGAACAAGAGTTTTTGATTCAAATAGTAATCATTTAACAAGCGAAACATGGTATCCAGGTACTAACCTTGAGGTAACAAAATCTTATGTTTATTATACCAATGGAACTCTCCAAAAACAAATAGTAACATCTGGTAGTGTTTCTCGTAGAGATAGCTTGACTTATGAGACAGATAATATAAGGATTCATTCTACAAATGATCAGCTATCTCATATAACTACCAATTCTTATGATAGTTATGGAAGGCTATATCAACAACAAGATTTCTTAGGTAACTCCACTACCTTTGGATATGATGATATGGGAAGGCAAAATTCAATTCTTTCGCGTGATGGTAGTCAAGTTATAACATCAATTTCGTGGCAAGACACAACTTCGGCTCCAACTCCCGCAAGATATTCAGTGGATATAACAGGTAATAATGGCTCTGAGAAAAAGAGCTGGTATGATAAACTAGGCAGAGAAATCAGATCTGACGTGAAAGGGTTTGATGGAACAATGATATTTACAGAGACTGAGTATAACACCAAGGGGCAAGTTGAAAGTGTCTCAGAACCTTACTATTCAGGAGAATCACTTCAGCTTAACACTTTTGAATATGATGATTATGGAAGAAAAACTAGTGTGACTCGTCCATCAGGGAGGAATACTTTTTGGGATTACAATGATAATATTGTAACCGAAACAACTGCCGGGAAAGCTACCTATAAAACCTACTCCTCGGATGGAACTATTTCTTCGGCAACTGATAATGGAGGAACAATTACTTACACTTATTATCCCGATGGGAAAAGCAGAACAGTTACAGCTCTTGGCGGCAACGTGACTAATATGTATTATGATTTAGCAGGAAATCAGAAAAAACTTGTTGATCCAAGTGCCGGAACAATCAAATACTCCTATAATGGCTTTGGTGAATTGACATCTCAGGTTAGTCCTGGTCCTAAGACAACGACAATCTCCTATCTCGATGATGGTAGAATATCTCAGAAAGTTACTAGTGAAGGGACAACAAAATATAGGTATAACACTAATAAACAGTTGAGAAATACCCGTGCCCCTGGCAACATTAGTAAAACATTCCGCTATGACTCAAAAGGAAGGGTCACAACAGTTACTGATACAATTCCGGGTACAGATACATTAAGAACCGCATACAGTTATGATAATAATATTGGTAGAATTACCTCTGTTACTCATCCATCTGGAATAACTGAAACTTATTCTTACTCAAATGGATATTTATCATCAGTCTCAGCTGGTGGAGTCACCAGATGGACAATAGGAAGCATGAATGCCAGACAGCAAATTACAACTGGACAATTCGCAAACAGCCTCAATGCGACATATGATTATGATGATTATGGATTTCCGACTTTTGCTTCTATAGGAACAATTAAGAATGATTCATGTAAATTTGACCCTATAACAGGGAATATGAAAAGAAGGCGAAATAATAAATATACCGCTTTGATTGAAGTGTTTCATTATGATAATCTTGATAGACTTACAAGCATTCAAAAGAATGATACCACAACATTAACTTATGATGGCAATACAGGAAGTATCGTAAGTAAGAGCGATGCCGGTACATTCAATTATGATAATAAACCTTACTCAATAAGCAGCATTGATCCATCCATTGGCTTTACACCAGCGGATACAGCTGATGCTCAATCTATCAATTATACTTCAGCTGGAAGCATAAGCTCAATTACCGAGAAAAATTATGAAGCTGATTTTATCTATAATTCTGACAACGAAAGGGTTCAAATGCTTGTCAAACAAAATGGAAGTGCTATTCTAACACGTTGGTATTCTGGTGGTGGTTATATTAAAGAAATTGAAGGGAGTACAACCAGAGATTATACTTTTATTGGAGGGGATGCATATTCAGCACCGGTAGTAGCTATTACTCAAAGTGGCACAACAACTTATTATGACCTGCTCCGTGATCATCTGGGTAGCATAACACATGTTGTAAATAGTTCGACAAATTTAGTTGTAGCTGAATATAGCTATGATTCATGGGGCCGAATGAGAAATCCTGCAACATGGGTAAATTATACTTCAGGTTCGGAACCTACTTTATTTGTGGCTGGGAGAGGATATACAGGTCATGAACACATGCCCTGGTTCAATCTGATTAATATGAATGGAAGACTTTATGACCCTCTTATAGCAATGTTTTTAAGTCCGGATAACTATTTGCAAGATCCAGAATCAACTCAAAACTATAATAGATATGGGTATTGTCTAAATAATCCACTGAAATATTCTGATCCATCTGGAATGGTGGCGAAAGCCAGGGATCCAGAAGGCGATGCCGCTTTCGATGCATATTTTTATTGGCTCTGCGATGGCAGCATGAGTTTTGGAAACATGGCTGGTGGCGGTGGTGGTGGCGGAGGTTACGGTGGGCATACCTATCATTATGGTACAATGGGGAGTGGCTTTTATGACATCGGACATCCAACTTTCACAACGAGTGATGTGCTGGGAAGTCTATGGAATGCCACTCCTGTTGATAATAAATTTCACACTTATACAAATATCGGCGGTGATTGGTATCATACAAGCAGATCATTTATTACTGTAATTTTAGGTGATGTTTCGGAGCAAAACCTAACTGCATCATTAGAAGGATTAAGATCTGGACCAGGGGATCCGCCAAGTGATGCTCAACAACAGAAACAAGCTACAAGAGAATATATACGAAGTCAGATTGAAAATAATAAGAATTTAACCGGGGAAGATAAATTCAGACTTCAGTTACAATTGATAGGAGCATCTGACATTGATTTTTGGGTGCAACAAAATGTAGGAAAAATTCTTTCGCCACTTGCCTTAATAAATCCTCTTTTAGGTATTCCTAATGATTTCAAATCTATCTTTACAGGGGTAGATTTGTATGGGTATCCTGCTACGACTTTTGACCGCCTGGTATCAGGGGCCGACGTTCTTACATTTGGAGCTTCCAGAGGGATATTTGGAGGGTCAGAAACTTTTAGAACATGGGCAAACGGGGCAAATTATGGGACAACATGGTATTCGGTTTTTGGGGTTTACAGAAATAATTATTCTAGAAAAAAATGAAAAAGGAATATATTAAATTTTTAATTCGATTTCTTATACTTTTTGTTATTGTAGAATTATTGCTAATGATGAGATGGATTATTTTTAGTGACAATCCTATGACTTGGGGTGAATTTTTGCATGACTTACCATTCTCATTAATAATAGGTTTTGCAGTTATTTTTTTTAGAGGTTTGCTGTTTATGTCTCCCACATATAAAAAAAAAGTTAAAGATTCTGAAGCTAAAAATTTAAAAAAGAAACGTTGAATTTCATACAAAAGGGGAGTTTATAAAAGCCTTGGTTGCCCAAGGCTTTTTGCTTATACAGCCAGTTTGATTTTACCATCAAGCAGATCCTTCAACCGTTTTTTAGTAAGCATTGAGTTGATGATCCTCATAAGATTGTTCTTCTCGTCATCATCGAGCTGGTTTATAAGAGCAAGTTATTCATTGAATTGAAGTATACTTATTAAATTTCATCCTGACAAAATAATAAGTTTTATTAAACGACACGATGAAGAACCAAATGAGAAACACCGCAAAGAGTGTTGCTATGAGTGTTGCATGAGATGTGCCGGGGGTAAAAGAGTACAACAAAGCTTCTCAGGTTGCAAATACTGCCGTGAACCTGGCCAGTGCTAAAGATCCCCTCGATGCTCTATCTGCAGTCTTTAAACAGGTGCCAGGAGCTAAAGAATGTATTAAGGCAATTAATTACGCCTATAATCCGTCTCAAATTGTCCTGGATATAGGTAAAAAGGCTTTATCCATGGGCTTAAGCAGGATCTCTCTAATTAGATTACAATTAATCTACAAAGCTTAACAACAAGCATATCGTGAATTGTTCTCTATCTATGTAAAGCTCTGGGGCATTCCCCGGGTGATGGTATTCTCTCTGATCACATTGTTTGTTTATTCCCGTGGTCGCTATGTTCCGGGCTACACTTCGCTTCGGAAGCCTCGAAGCTGAAAAAGCTTCTCGTGTTCTAAACCCTTCACAGCGCTAATGCGATGATTTAAGCGGCACAATTGGTACACGCTAAAATCATAATACAGAAGTGGTGTTCGCCCCTGGCTCCCTCTATAAACAAGTTTTTTACAAAGTTAGCCATAAGTCCTAAAAAAGCTGGTCCCAGCGCAAACGGCCGCCCCACGCAAAAGACTACNNGAAGTTTCCCTTATCTACGTGACAAAAGTTAAACCATCAGATCGCCTTGCAGTTAAATGTTCCAGGGATGCACAAAAGATCTTCTTCGACTCCTGGAATCAAAACACTATTGAACAGAAGGAAACTTTTAAAATGCTGCTACTTAACAGGGCAAACAAAGTCCTTGGCATTACCACGATATCTGAAGGAGGGCTATCCGGCACTGTAACCGATGTTCGGCTGATTTACCAGTATGCCATCAAGGGTAACGCTTCAGGAATTATCGTCGCTCATAACCACCCTTCAGGAAATCAAAATCCAAGTGAGAGCGATCTAAAGATAACCCAGAAAATAAAAGAGGCTGGTAATCTTCTTGACATTCAGCTCCTGGATCATATAATCATTACTCCAGAAATGGATCTCTACAGAAGCCTTGCTGATGAAGGTCAACTTTAAAATTAATACCCTCCGGGGTATTTTTTTATGTTTAACGAGGAATAAAGACCGGCATTGCCCTCGCACGGTTTTTTACCAAACACAGGAGACTCGGAATATTTGTCTAAAAAGGACAGCCGATTTTTACGCTTCATTCCAAACAGTTAACGCTTTCCCACAAGCGCCCGGCAGATGTTTTGGACTTCATAGAATCTTAAATACCTGTTGATCGTGGTTTACAAAGATCATTTTTGTCAGGGAGCAAAAATGTATAATCAAATCATTGCGGAGGGAATTTTGTGCCGGGAACTTACTGGAAACCTCTTTCCAAAACTTTGGTATTAATAATTATTTGGTTTGTGTAGTTTGCGGGAAATAGTTTAGAACATAGTGCTACTTAATTCTATGTGATGATTGACAATAATAAAATGTGTAGATATAAAAATTTAATATAAATCTTAGACTTCATTCAGAGTTTAAAAACCCTATCAAGGATCTGATCCTTGATAGGGTATAAAAGGATTTTAGTTGTGTTTTACAATCAATTGCTGTCGTGAAGTGTTTTTTCCATCACTAACTTCTATTATATACACACTATTACGCATATTTGTTAAAGGAACATCAAAGCTCTTACCACTTCTAACAAATGTGGATAGCAAGGCACTTTGGCTATTATAAATCCGAATTGTATAAGAGCTTGGTTCGCCAAAAACAGAATTAACTACATCAGTATTACTAGTGTAAGTAGTATCTACCGGAACTTGATTTTCATTTATTGCTATATTTACATTATCCGACGCGGGATTTGGATACAAGGTCATTGAAATTGAATTAGGGCATCCGGAAGTCTTTTTTGATAAATAAAAATTTGCCTTTGAGCTTGTACCACACGAATTAGTTGAGCTGGCAGATATAGTTATACTACTTAAATTTGATGGGAAAGTAAAATCCAAAGTATTATTACCAGCAATATATTGAATTCCCGATGGGACAGTCCAAGTAGCGTTTCCAGCACCTTGTCCAATTGGTGTTACATCAAGCCAATGATTCCCTGGACAAATTTGTTTTCCAGGAGAATAATAGCTTCCATCGACCTTTTGATTTGTAACTTGTGGAGGGCCCACCCAGGTATTAAATATTGGTAATGTATATGAACAGCCTGTCGTTGAATTTATTATTGGTTGCACGTAACCTGCACCATATGCTCCACTTTGTGCTGCAATGGTAGCTGTATTTCCTACAGCATTAACAACATATAGATTGGAACTTAAAAGACTAGACCAATTAACTGTATAACCTGATGGAAGGTAATTTAGAGTAAAAGTTGCACCTGATGTACAAACAACATTGGCTCCAGTAAGTGTTACTGGGTAGCCGCCGTCAATTGTTGTACGGCCCGATGAACAAGGATCTAACCAATAACTTAGTTGGGTGGCATGTGTTCCGCCTCCTGTCCATGATACAGAAAATCGACCAAACCAGGAATAATCATTGCAATATGGGTTAGTTGGTCCAGCATAAAGTTGACCAACCACCCTTTTGTTTGGATCAAATAATGGTGCTCCAGAAGACCCAGCCTCTGTTGCACCTGTTGTCCATGCAGACTCATACCATGTATCTACATTAATACCTTGAGGTTGACAAGTTGATCCATTATTAATATTATTTACAAGTGACCTAGTTACACTATTAGTCGAAATCGATATTTTCCTTACATCCCCTTTAGGGTGATGTATTACAGTGACTGGAGAGCCAGGCGTATTTCCACTATTATCCCAACCTAAATAATATGGTTTATATGTAGATGGAGGCGTAGAACTAAGTTGAAGAAGAGCAAAATCACTATTCGCCGAATTGGATAAAAGTGTTGACCCTGAAAGTGTCTGATTCAAAGGACCATCTACCCCATTGCAAGTTGGACTATCATAATTAAAAAGCACAACTACAGTATTAGCAATGTCGTTATTGCAAACACAATGATTTGCTGTCAAAAAGTAAGGAATTCCATTATTGGCAGTATTATTTACTAAGGCTCCTGTACACATTTCATAGTCTCCTTGCGCATCTTTGAAAAAGATTCTGCAAACCGCATGCTTCTGATTTTGCCAATTATGCCCATGAGAGCAGGTATCATCCACTTCACATGATAACGAATATCCTTTGCAGCTACCACCTTGAGGACTATCAAAACATGCCTGAACAACATCTTTATATGCATGTCCTATACTTCCTATAGTTAATTTTGCTTGCTTATTAATATTCTTTGGTTCATAGTATTCTACAATTATTTTATCCGATCTAACTGGTGTTGTTGCCAAAATTCCACTTTCAGATTTGTTTTGTGATGTAAAAGCTCCGATTAAATGTGTGAATTTAGAATTAAGTATAAAAACTTCAGCTCCATCTGGTATGTCAAATTCGCTAAAAATGACATTAATTGAATATGCCCCAGGAGATTTGATTCCTAATCGCCAAATTTTATCTCCATTATCTAAAATTTCCCATTTACCAGAATTATTTATGGAAAGTGAAACATCAAAACCCTTCGCAAAACGGAACGGCTTAGATTTCTTTTGATCAATACTATCTTCTTTTATCATTGTCGCGACATCGAAAGAAGGCATTGTAACAAATGGTAATTCTGAGATCTTTAAAAGACTCTTTTCTGAAATAGTTCTCGGAGTGCCTCCAATACTCATCTGACCGTTTGTTTTGAGGGAAACATTCAATAACAAGATAAGTGTTACTAAATAACTTAAAAATGCATTTAATTTTTTCACAGTTAATCGTTTTAATTAATTGTTAAATTATCATGAATTTACTTAGAGCTTAAAGCGATAAAGATTAAGTTATATGTTCCCTTCGAATAAATTGTGAGTTGACTAGCATCAGTTTTATATTTATATGCGCTATCCAAATTGTTTGTAAAATATCCTTCCCATTGATTTCCGCATAATATTTGAGTAGAAGTCATATCATAAATCTTTATGCTATCACTTTTCAATATATAACTAGCTTTACCGCCATTGCAAATGCCAGAAAAAGCTAGGATCGTACTATCTTTAAATGTAACTGACTCCTTAGCTAAGACGTTTTCAGGAAATTGGGAAATTTGATTAGTTTTTGTATTCTGAATAGAGTGAAGAATCCATTTCCTTAACAAATCATCTGAAGTACTTTTAAGATTATTACTGTTTTTTTCGCAGCAACAAGCTATAATTGACAAGATTCCGCATAGGAATAAAAGCCGAACAAGTGATTTCATATCATTTAGATTTAAATACTGTTATAAAAATTTACCTAAACAAGTGTTTAATAAGTTTTATAAACAAAATGTTACCTGACTTTAGAGTTTTTATTATTTTAAAATTCCTTAATTCATAAACATTCTAAATAATATATGATGATTCTTTATTACTCTAAAAAAAGAAGAAGAGCATCCTGAATATACATGTTATGACTTTAACAATTGTGACACAGTTTTTCTGACTTTTTTCAAACAAAACATTTATTTATACTCATACTAAATAAAACATACTGATTATTAGTGTTATATTGATGGCTATGTACAGGAGTAAAAATGGCTGAAGGATCGGAAAGGGAGGATGTTATCCCATTGCTTTCCCCCCTTTGCCAAAACAGATCAAAAATCAGCCAGATGGACCTTCCTTTTAAGATTGGGGTTTCTCAGGCAAGGATCAGCCAGATCGAGAAAGGAACTATGGACTATCGAGTAGACACTCTAATCGTTATTCTTGCTCACTTTGACCGACAAATAAATTTTTTCTGAACTCTTTATGCTAAAAATGATGTCTTAGGGATGTTTGTTTTTGTAACTGATTAATAATCAGTATGGCTTTAAAATTTATTTTTTTGTATTTATTTCTACATCACGGATCAAACTTTAGAAGAGATCCTTGATATAATAAGAAATAAATACTTAATAAAATGATAATATATGATTACCCAAGGGAAGAAAGTTATTGGAAACATAGACTTCATAATGCCAATTATTGGTTGAATAAATTTCCAAACTCCACAACACAACAGAAGAGAAAAGTAAAGTGTGAAAATAAACTTCGAGAAGTTTTATTTAATGACCGTTTAATCAAACTATCTAAAGGTTCCTTTTTTAAACATAAAAAGTTCGATTAATAGCTTTTTATTAATCAAAGTTCTTTTTATCTTTGCTGGTACATATATTAGAACTATTATGATTTTTGGATACGCAAGGGTTTCTACAAAAGAACAAAATTTAAATTTACAGTCCGATGCGCTTAAAAAAGCCGGTTGTGAAAGGATCTTCCAGGAGAAAGTATCCGGAAGATCTCCAAACCGTCCAGAACTTTTAAAACTCCTTGAACAAATCAGACCAGGTGACACTTTAATAGTTTTTAGCGTGGACCGTTTGGGGAGAACCACAAGAGAGC
Organism: Bacteroidales bacterium; assembly: GCA_003141415.1. Lineage (GTDB taxonomy): Bacteria > Bacteroidota > Bacteroidia > Bacteroidales > VadinHA17 > LD21. The sequence continues at coordinate 443 of PLLX01000035.1, read as the reverse complement.
TGATAATCCTTTTAAATGACTTTAAAGAAAAGGGTATAACATTTAAAAGCTTATCTGAGGGAATTTTTGACACGTCGAGCCCGATGGGAGAAGCTATATTTCAAATTATTGCCATCCTGAAGTCGATGGAGGTAAATGTTTTGCGAGAGAGAACAATAAAAGGAATTGAAGCAGCCAGGGCAAGGGGTGTAAATGGAGGAAGACCAGCAGGATCTTACAACAAAAAGAAAGCCTCTGCAGTTGTTACGCTCTATAAACAAAAAAACTCAATTAATTTTATTGAGGATAATTTAAATATAAGCAGGTCAACAATTTATCAATACCTTAGAAAAGAGGGTGTAATGGTTAATGGTTTCAAAAAATCAAAACTATTAGAATGATTATAAAATTACTTTACATATTATAGATAATGTAAATAACTATTTATACTTTTGTATATACAA
>PLLX01000129.1 GCA_003141415.1 Bacteroidales bacterium | reverse complement strand
TTGGTAGTTGGTCTGGCTTTTAGAATATATTCTTTCACCCAATTCAATACAGGTTCATATAATTTTGCAGCATTTTCAGGAATTGACTTGCCAGAGAAAATAAGATCACCTCTCAATTGATTCAGGTCAATTAGTGGAGTTTTTGGAGTTTGTTCCATTATCAGACTCTGAAATTCCATCATTATGGGCATATTAGTGGATTTTTAATTTGAAACGCTATCAAATTTATACCTTAATATTAATAAATCAATCGACCTTAGTCAAAAACATGTTTACAATCATCAAATATTATGCGTGTTCATGGAAATTTCTACCTCTNNTACCTCGCAAAACGATTAAAAGCAAAGATTAAAGAGAATAGAAGTTATATCAACAATCAAAAAAGGTGAGAAATTTCAGAACTATGACAGAATAGTGAGGGCAGAAAAAACTCAGATGACAATCAATTGCAGTCCTGACTAAAGCATGATTGTTTGATGCCTTTTTTAAGACATTTACGGACAGGTTCAATGAACGATGAGCAGAAAGACGGTCGAGATGCAGCAAGATTATGATGAATCGCCTTTTTAGTAACTTTAAGTGTCCAAAGTTCTATAAAGTACTATTATAATTCTAAATAATTATGAAAATAATTGCATTAACCTCAGTTACTTTAGTTCTTTTTATTGGTTGCCTTAGAAGTACTCCAAATGTAAAAGATAAATTACATACTTTCAATAATAGAAATGTGAATACGCTTCTTTCATCATCCAAGAAGAATTGCACTAACGTAAGCAGAAAAGATACTACTATAACATTCTTATTGAATAAAAAATGGAAATCATATCATCCTGATACTCATTCTGCTGATTTTGGGGAATATTCTTATTTACTTCAAAGAAAAATTTGGAACTCGACTTATATAGTACTTCATGTGCTCATTAATGATGTAATTGCAATTGATTCAAAAAATTCATTAATGATTTGTTATGATAATTATTCATATAAAAATTTCGAAGTTAAATTGCCTACTTCTGAGTTGGATAAAATTCTTCAAATTGGTAGTTCCTATGTAAATGGTTTTTTATTAGTCAAAAATTTTAATGTTGATTTTAAACTTAATCCAAAGGGAGATATTGATTCTGATCTTAAATATGATTTAATAATAAAATGTGAATTGGTTGATATGTATTTAGACTCGCATAAAGAAAAACACAAAACAAATTAATTTGACTTTAAGTTAATCAAGGTTTCAAATCATTAGAAATAAATTTAATACTGATTGAATATGTTTATTTATCTTTATATGTTCTTTTTCATTAGATTAAAAAATCTGCCACTTTAAATTTATTATTTATAAATGAAGAAAGGTAATAAATCTGAAGCTGCAAACCTGCGCCAAAAGGCAGAAGACTTGCTGGATAAGAAATCGTCAACAATATCTCCTATCCATTCTGAATCTGAGACGCTGAGACTCATTCACGAACTTGAAGTGCACCAGATAGAACTGGAATTGCAGAATGAAGAACTTATGTTAGCAAATCAGAAGGTAGAAGTTGCAGTAAAAAATTATACTGAATTATTCGACTTTACACCAGCGTGTTATTACAAACTTTCTAAAGAAGGTGAAATTATTGATTTGAATCTAAGCGGGGCACATATGCTTGGTAAAGAACCCCAGCACTTATCAAAAAACAGATTTGCCTTTTTTGTATCCAACGATTCAAAACCAATATTCAATCTTTTTCTTGGCAAAGTATTTAACACCCAGATTATACAAACATGCGAAGTGACGTTATTAAATGATGACAAACAACCGATGTATGTTTATCTTATTGGACTCGTTACTAAAAATGGTGAAGAATGCCATATAAACATGATTGATATCACCGAGCGCAAGCAGACAGAGGGAAAATTAAAGAATATATTGAATGAATTAACCATTGCTCACAAAGAACTTGAGCAATTGGTTCAACTCAATAACGACAAGAACCTTTTTATATCAATTCTTGCACATGATTTAAGAAGTCCTTTGAGTGTACTTCTTGGTTTATCAGATTTATTAACAGAAAACATTCGCCAATTCAATATAGACAAAATTGAAAAGCTCCTAAATGAGATTAATCAATCAGCACAAAACACTTTTACTTTACTTCAAGACCTATTGAAGTGGTCAAGAGTACAATCTGGCAAAATTCCTTTTGAACCGCAAAACTTGAGTTTTACAGATATTTGTAAGGATATTATTAAAATTCTTAACCCAAATGCCGTTGCAAAAAACATCACAATCAATTATTCTGTAGCGGAGGAGATAAATGTTTTTGCTGATGTTGATATGTTAAAAGCAGTATTGCGAAATCTGGTTTCTAATGCGATAAAATTTACAAACAGCGGTGGCGCAATAAATATTAACACAGAGGTTAATTCTGGAAATGTAACAATATCAGTTTCAGACAATGGAATTGGAATAGAACCTGAAAGTTTAACAAAACTGTTTGATATTTCAAAAATTCATACAACAACAGGTACGGCAAAAGAAAAAGGGACAGGCTTAGGGTTATTACTCTGTAAAGAATTTGTAGAAAAACATGGAGGCAAAATTTGGGTAGAGAGTGAGTGTGGTAAAGGCTCAATATTTTATTTTAATATTCCTTACAATGCTGAATTGAAAGAGGGAAATATCATTTTGACTAATTCAGAAGATAATCAAATTAAAAACCTAAGAATTCTAATTGTTGATGACAATGAATTGTTAAGAATAATCCTTTATGAAATGGTTAAAAAGTTCAGTAAAGAATTTTTATATGCAAAAACTGGAGTTGAAGCGGTTGCTGCCTGCCATGATAACCCTGACATCGATTTGATTTTGATGGATTATCTAATGCCCGAAATGGACGGATATGAAGCCACCAGACAAATACGGCTATTTAATAAAGAAGTAATCATAATTGTACAAACAGCCTATGTACTTTCAAATGAAAACGAAATGGCAATAGAAGCGGGATGCAACGAATGTATTTCAAAACCAATTAATAAGACCTTATTGTATGAGTTAATCAAAAAGCATTGTAATAAATAGAAAATAAACACTAAATATCAAAGTTTCTCTGATTGAGTACTGCTATTCTTTTTATTATTCAGAATATAAATTATCGGTAAAATTCCTACTGTATTAAAGATAGCGATGCAAAT
>PLLX01000232.1 GCA_003141415.1 Bacteroidales bacterium | reverse complement strand
ACCCCTAACCCGAAAAGCGCAAAATCGTATTTCACTGGGTCTGTTGGATCAAATTTGCGGAGGATTTCTGTCAATTCCTCAACCGCCTTCCAGTCGTTTATCTTTCGGGTTAAAAGTCCCAGTCTCCTGGCAGTATTACCGGTATGAAGATCAAGTGGAATAAAGCATTGCAGGATCGATCTTTTTCCAGATACCGAAATCCACTCCGAAGTTATCTTTGCGAACCATCCATCTAGGGAAAATGTTTCTACACATAATTAAGGTAGCATGTTAGTCAAAATTTATTAGCTCATTTTGATGTGAGCCTGTGGAATTTTTATCCCCTCCTGCTTATTTCACGAAGTGCGTCATATTTAATTATTTTTAAATCCTTTTCATTCAGGGCAATCAATCCATCCTTTTCAAACATTTTAAGGAGTTTCACGGTACTTTCCGTAGAAATTCCTGCGAAATCTGCGAGATCCTTTCGCGAAAGAAGCTGAAATATTTCAGCTTTTTCGTTTTTTAAGCTATCAAGGTATAATAAGGTATCTGCCATACGACCATTCATCTGTTTGTACATAAGGTTCCTAACAGTGCTAATAAGGTTGGTATTTTGCTCACAGTATCTTTTAATAATATTGAATGCGAACATTCCGTTTTGTTTAACCACTTTAGCAATAGCCTCCTTTTCAACCAGGAATACATGGCAATCAGTCAGGGCGACAGAGGAATAATTAAAAGTATTTTCAGAAAACACAGCCGAAAGTCCAACAAATTCACCTGGTTTGATAATCCGCAAATTGTAGTTTTTTATGCCATCACCCTCAAGATATTGTTTCGCAAAACCGTCGATAATAAACAATACATAAGAGGCAAATGCTCCCTGTTTGGTGAGATTATCGTCTTTACGGAAAAGCACCTGAGTCTTGCTTGCCCTGACAACTTCTGCCTCTTCCGGTAAAAGCATCTGAAAGCAAGGTGCCTGAATATCACAAATAAAATCTCTATCAGTTTCGAGTATGGTTTTCATATTATCTAGATCCATTAAAAGATACAAAGTTAACCTAAATCAATAAAAAACTTGTCCTGAATCAACTGTTAACTTGTTGTACTGCTTCCGTAATTTGCCAATTTATGATACAATGCACCGTACTTTTGTACCATAAACTTAAATATAAAAAGTTATGTTGTACACTAATTTAAAACATCTGGAATCAATTTCTGATTATAATAAAGAAATCAGTGAAAATGAAAATGTAATGATTGTTTGCGGACGAATGGGCCCGATGTGTATTCCTGTATATGGAATTGCTGAAGAACTTGAAACCGAATATAAGCATGTAAAATTTTTCGATATGGAGTTTGACAATCCAATATCAGATGTCATCCGGATCTTACCTGAAGTTCGTGGATTCATGGGAATCCCATTTACAATTTATTATAAAAATGGCAAAGTGGTTAAAGCTACTTCCAGCATCCAGACCAAAGACCAGGTAAAGTCAATTTTGAACAAAGAATTTTCTGTAGCTGTAACAGCCTGATTCCATGGACACAGATAACCATTACGATGTCATTATTATAGGTGCCGGACCAGCAGGTCTCACTGCAGGAATATACCTGTCGCGTGCTAGAATGAAAACACTAATTGTAAATGAAGGCACTATAGGCGGTCAATTGATTCTGACTCACGAAATAGCAAATTATCCCGGAGTTGAAAGTATTAGTGGTTACCAGCTCGCCAACATAATGAAGAAACAAGCTAAAAGCTTCGGTTGCGATATTAAAGGAAATGTCTATGTAAAGAATATTGACTTGCCAGGAGAAATAAAAACAGTGACCCTTTCCGACGGAAGAGTAATGACTTCCGATGCACTGATACTTTCCCCCGGTGGAAGGTCCCGCACTCTTAACGTAGAAGGAGAGAACAATTTTAAAGGCAAAGGTATATCCTACTGTGCCACTTGTGATGGTGATTGCTTCACTGGCAAAGAAATTGTGGTAGTCGGTGGTGGTAATTCTGCTCTCGAAGAAGCTGTCTCTCTAACAAAATATGCAAGCAAGGTGACTATTGTTCATCAGTTCGGCCATTTCCAGGCATTTGAGAATGCTGTTGAAGAAGCAAGTAATAATCCCAAAATACATTATTTAATGGAATCAACAATTACAGCATTTCATGGCAATGAGAATCTTGAAAGTGTTGATATAAAAAATCTAAAATCAAGTGAGATCTATAATTTTAAAACTGATGGCACATTTATTTTTATTGGATACTTGCCCAATACTGAATTTTTAAAGGACAAGGTTGATTTAAACAAATGGGGTGAGATTGTTGTAAAGAATGATATGTCCACGGATATTGAAGGAGTATACGCTGCCGGAGACAGCACTGCAAAAAGATACCGGCAGGTAACTACTGCTGTGGGAGATGGTACTGTAGCAGCACTGGCAGCTTCAGGTTATCTTAACGAATTGAAAGTAAAACAAAAACAATTAATAACTATATAACATGCAGACTACAATTATAATAACAGGTTTTCTAATTACAGTTTTTGGCGGATTATATTTAATGGTCCGTGCCAGAATGAAAAATATCGCAGTTGTTGCTGATAACGATAACATTCTGACATTAACTGATAAAAATTTCAGCCATCAGACAAAAAACAAATTGGTCCTTGTGGATTTCTGGGCAAGCTGGTGCGCTCCATGCAGGATGATGGCTCCTGTTTTGAATGAAGTTGCCGATGAATTGACCGGCAATTCACATGTGGGAAAGGTAAA
>PLLX01000026.1 GCA_003141415.1 Bacteroidales bacterium | reverse complement strand
CTAACGAAGAAAATGCTTTAGAGTTAGTCACTGCTAACAAAGAAGTTGGCTCTAAAAAAGATGAGAAAGGAAAAAAGTTATCAGAGTTAATCATTGCTAACCAAGAAAATGCCTTAGCATTAATCACTGCTAACAAATTAATTGCCACTCAAAACCAAGAAATAAATAAACGGGAATCAGAGTTAATCCATGCTAACAAAGAACTTGCCCATCAAGCAGAGTTAATCATTCTTAACAAAAAACTTGCTCTGGCAAATAAGCAGGAAAAACTCGCCAAAGAAAAGGCTGAAGAAAGTGACCGCCTCAAATCTGCTTTTCTTACCAATATGAGTCATGAGATACGTACCCCTATGAACGGCATTCTTGGCTTTGCCGAACTATTGAAAGAACCGAACTTAACAGATGAGGAGCAACAAGAATTTATCAGAATCATCGGGCAAAGTGGCGCACGCATGCTTAATACCATCAACAATATTGTTGATATTTCGAAAATAGAATCGGGACTGATAAATGTTGATATAAAGGAGTCAAATATAAATGAACAAATCGAATTCATTTATAAGTTCTTCAAACCTGAGGTTGAAAGTAAAGGGTTGCAGTTTTTCTTTAAAAATGGTTTGCAATTAAAAGAAGCCGTAATTAAAACAGACATTGAAAAAATCTATGCAATCCTAACCAGCCTTATTAAAAATGCCATTAAGTTTACTGATGAAGGCTCAATTGGATTTGGATATGAGAAAAAGGGGAAGTACCTTGAATTCTTTGTAAAAGATACAGGGATGGGCATTAACCAGAGTCAAAAGGAAATAATATTTGAGAGATTCAGACAAGGTAGTGAATCGCTTACCCGAAAATATGAAGGTTCTGGTTTGGGATTATCAATATCTAAATCTTACGTAGAAATGCTTGACGGGAAGTTATGGGTGGAAAGTGAAGAAAGGAAAGGCTCAATATTTTATTTTACCATTCCTTACAATGCTGTATCGGAAGAAAAAAACGCAATCGGATATGCTGATTCTGAAAAGTATAAAGAAGTTCAACTAAAAAACCTGAAAATATTAGTTGCCGAAGATGATGAAATATCATATTCACTATTAACCAGAACTCTGCAAAAAATCAGTAAAGAAGTTATACATGCAAAAACAGGAGTTGAAGCCGTTGCGTCTTGCCATAATAATCCTAACCTTGATTTGGTTTTGATGGACATTAAAATGTCCGACATGGACGGTTATGAAGCCACACGTCAAATCCGTCAATTTAACAAAGATGTAATCATCATTGCACAAACAGCCTATGGATTTTCAGGTGACAGAGAAAAGGCAATAGTAGCAGGATGCAACGATTATATTTCAAAACCAATTAATAAGACCTTATTATATGAGTTAATTATAAACTATTTTAAAAACTGAAAATGAATACTGAACCAAAGATTTGTTTATCTGTTTTTATATTTGATTTAGTTAATTTGCCTTTTATTAGTGTTGATTTTTTCTGAAACATTAATACTTATACTAAACCACCTGACTAAAAAGTAATACAGGATTTTGTAGACAGAACTATCAAATTGATGAGATTAATGTTATAAATTAATCATCAGTGTTTGATACCCCTTTTTAAGGCATTTAAGGTAAAGTTACATGACTCTAAAGTAGTATATGTCATAACCAAAAGACATGTTAGAAATACAGCCAGACATAACATTCCGTCTCTTTTTATATTTCCTAATAATTAATTTTCTGATAATCAAATATTTTGTAAATATTGCCATAATCTTTATCGAGCAATAAGTTTAGGTTTTTCGCAGTTCCTCGTTTCGCAATACGCATGTTTATTTCATGAATCGAGGTACTGTTTTTTAAAGAAAAGACAATTTTAAAATATTTTTATAAGGCGACACTATCTATTTCCTGCCCAACAGGATTGTATTGCAAACGTAGGTTACGTCATTTAGTGTCGCCTTTCTTTTTAGTTTTTAGGTACGGACAATTTGACCACCGAGACAACAGCCTTATTTTTCAGAGATTTTGCTATTGAATGGTAACTATCTAAAATCATCAGTATCCACATAAATATGTGTAAATAATGTAACTTATTTCTGTAATTATGTAATGCTTTTCGGAATTAGCGGATTTTACTTTGTTAGGCTTTTCTGTATGCTGGGTTAGAGATTAAGTGTACAATGAAACACAGTGAACACCTGCATATAGAATTTGAATTGAGTTCCTACGTCAATATTAAACATATGAACCTATGAGTAAAGGAATTATTAATGCTGCATATCATGAAGCAGGACATGTTTTGGCTTTGTTATTAGCAACCAGACGGTTTAAATATGTTACGATAGTTCCAGAAAATATGAAGGATGGATGTGGGATTGAAACATCAGGACATATAAGAGGGATTCCATCTGAAATAAAAAATCAATGGGAAATTCCATCATTCTTTAAACCAGTTAAATTCAATAGATTTTTTAGAAACGATTTTATAAATGTTGCAGGACTTGTCGCAGAACAAATTTATACTGGCAAAAAAAATAAAACAGGTGCAGTTGGAGATTTTGAGGAGTGGATAAATGTCACACTTCTTGGTCTTCCAAATAAGTTAGATTCAAAATATCAAAATTTTTTACTTGACTATACCAAGGAAGTATTGGAATTAGAAATTAACTGGCTACATATTACTTCAATAGCAGAAGCCTTGGTAGAAAGAAAGACTCTTAATTATTCACAGGTTATCGATGTTTTTTTGCAGAGTTCAAAAATGTGGAAAGAAACTAAACCAGAATCAGTCAGAGTATAATTCACCAATAGTAATTTAGTTAAGAAAAAACTTGAACTCAAAAAGAGTTGTCATTAGACCACTGTCAGAGTGAAGTCCCAAATCATTTAATAGTGTTATATCTATAGTTAGAATGGATTTTTAATTGTTTTGAATATGGCGATTACCGATAATGAAATACAAATGGTTTTCAGGATAAAAAGATGTGTTAAAGAGTTTTTTGATACTCATAACCAAACAATCATTGAAGCCAAAGAATTAATGCTATTATTCATTAAGAGGGGCATATTCAAATCAAATTCTCAGGATGGTCTACCAATTCGGAATTTTCTAAATCATCTCGAAAAGGAGAAGCAATTAGGTTTGATACCTCAAGCACTTTATCAACAGAAATATACAAAGAAGAACTGTGTCTTTATAAAAACCATCTAATGGTGTTTGATTTTAATGATATTGAAGCAATAGAATCAGACTATTATAAAGATGGGCAAAGAGATATTTGTAAAAAGTGAATTAATAGCATAAATTTGATTGTTGTATTTGACGTGCGAAATAATTTTATCTAAGATTTATAGAAGGCGACACCAGTACTTTTTTTATCAGATAGCATCAGACATTGGAATTCACGGATGTCGCTTTTTTTCATACAGGTCAGATGACCATAATTACCCCATAGTTTTATTGAAAGATGGAGAAACAATTTAATTGATAATAAATGAAAAAAGACAATGAATCTGAAACCCTTCAACAAGAGGATGATAATAGTCAAATTAAAAGCCTGAAAGTTTTAATTGTTGATGACGTAGTATTAGATAGCATGTATCTTGCTAAAAGGGTCCTTCCTAAAATGGAAGGAATATCTGTAAACAAATTTTATTTGCTGAAAATGGAATTGAAGCTGTTAAAACTTACCAACAAAACCCTGACATAGATTTGATACTTATGAATATCCAAATGTCTAAAATGGATGGATATGAAGCCACAAGGCAAATTCGGTACTTTAACAAAGAGGTAATAATAATGGCACAAACAGAGACCGCTCTTGAATATGTTAGAGATAAAGTAAAAGAAGCAGGGTGTAATGATTACATCAGAAAACCAATTCAAGAGACCTTACTACTGGAGTTAATTATAAAGCATATTAATAAAAAGAATATTTATACAAACACATAATAACTGACATCTTTTATTCCACATTAATTATTAATATCTGATTCATTAATAAGTTCTACAATTTGATGTGTTTGCTAAAGAAGAATTCAAGGATACTTATATTTCTTAATATAGTTAGTCCCTTATCTTTCATCATTTGGCATCAGTATATCTGTATTAATCAAAACTATTAATGTTTTGATAGCCTTTCTGATATCAATCTCGTATAACTGCTTAAAGAACACCGATAATTTTCAATATTAATATCAGTTAAATGTCAGTGCAGGAATTAAGAATATTACCTACGAAGGAAGCACCTGAGATCATCCTTAATCC
>PLLX01000242.1 GCA_003141415.1 Bacteroidales bacterium | reverse complement strand
GCCGGATCAGCTCATTTCCGCAGGGAGAAATTTGAACCCAAAGGCGGACCTGACGGGGGTGATGGCGGAAGAGGAGGGCACATAATACTCAGAGGCAATGATCAGATGTGGACTCTGCTGCACTTAAAATATCAGCGTCATATATTTGCAGAGAATGGTGTCGGGGGTAGCAGACAACAGTCAACCGGAGCGGAGGGGAAAGATGTTTTTGTTCAGGTTCCTCTCGGTACTATAGCCAAAAACAGTGAATCGGGAGAGACAATATTTGAAATAACAAAGAATGGTGAAGAAAAGATCCTGGCAAAAGGAGGCAGGGGAGGTCAGGGAAATGTCCATTTCAAATCACCAACCAACCAGACCCCTAGATATGCCCAGCCGGGAGAAGCCGGGATTGAAGAAGAATTTATACTTGAGCTTAAAATACTTGCTGACGTCGGTTTAGTAGGGTTTCCGAATGCAGGCAAATCAACTCTGCTGTCAGTAGTTTCTGCGGCTAAGCCTAAGATTGCTGATTACGCATTTACTACTCTTGTCCCCAACCTTGGAATAGTCAGTTACAGGGACGAAAAGTCTTTCGTTATGGCAGATATTCCGGGTATTATCGAAGGAGCCCATGAAGGCAAGGGTTTGGGGATAAGGTTCCTAAGGCATATTGAAAGAAACTCGATGCTTCTGTTCATGGTACCGGCTGACAGTAAAAACATTAAAGAGGAATATGAGATTCTTCTCAATGAGTTAAAAATGTACAACCCTGAACTGCTCGATAAAAAGCGTGTTCTCGCGATTTCAAAAACCGACATGCTCGATGAAGAACTTATAAACGAAATAAGAAATGACCTGCCTGATATTCCAAGGGTATTTATCTCTTCTGTGACGGGTCAGGGCATTGCTACGTTAAAGGATATGATATGGAAAGTACTTAACTACGACTGATATTTATAAATGCTTGAACGATTTGACCAACAGCTTTTCTTATTTATTAATTCATCAAATTCACCATTCTTCGACCAGGTGATGCATGCTATCAGCGGGAGATTAATCTGGGCCCCGCTTTATCTTGTCATACTTATTTTCCTGGGTATTAAATACAAAAGAAAGCTCCTTATTATTCTCATTTTTATAATTCTTGCTATCACACTTTCCGACCAGGCATCTTTTATTTTAAAAAACATCACTCAAAGGCTGCGGCCTTGCAATGAATCTGCCCTCGCAGGTCTTGTCCACTTAGTGAATGGTGAATGCGGAGGCAGGTTCAGTTTTGTCTCATCACACGCTGCAAACTCATTTAATGTTGCCCTCCTTAGCCTGCTTCTCATAAAAAAGAGATGGTACTCAATTTGTATAATAGCTTGGGCTCTGGTGATTGGATACAGCAGGATCTATCTGGGTGTTCATTATCCAGGAGATGTGTTTTGTGGTTCCATCCTTGGGGCGTTAATCGGGTGGGGCATATATAGTCTATACGTGCTTATTGACAATAAGATACTTAAGGATAATCCTTTTTTTAATTCGTCACAAAATCGCCCTCCAACACCCTTGATGGGGGGCTAACTCAGATGCTGTTTTCCAAAAGAAATTGAAAATATAAGTAGCATAAATGTTATGCATAAATCTAAATACTAATGACCCATTTTTCAATCTTGCAATTGAAGAATATTTTCTTAAAAACAATAAAGAAGAATATTTTATCCTATGTGTCAATAATCCTTCGGTAATAATCGGTAAGCATCAGTCGGGCCACTTGGAAATAAATACAAAGTTTGTCAATGAAAATCAGATCCCTGTCATAAGAAGGATTTCCGGAGGAGGAACCGTGTTTCATGATAATGGAAACCTTAATTTCAGTTTTATCAGGCAAAGTGAAAGTGGTAAACAGGTCGACTTTCGGAAGTACACACAACCTGTTATAGATTTTTTAAAATCCATGGGAGTTGAAGCAAGATTTGAAGGGAAAAATGACTTGAAGGTTGACGGTTTAAAGATTTCAGGAAATGCCGAACATATTCATGGTAACAGGGTCCTTCATCATGGGACACTTCTGTTCAGCACCTCTCTGGAAATGCTTAGGAATTCTCTTCGGAAAGATACATCATGCTATACCTCCAGGGCCATTGTATCAAACCCGGCGTCTGTTATAAATCTTAATGAGAAGATGAGCTGTTTTCAGGATATTAATGAATTCAGATCAGAAATGATGAACTACTTCCTGAAAAACTTTTCTGATAATGTTCCTTATAAACTTTCTCCACAGGAAATACTTCAGGCTGAATCTATTGCTGATTCAAAATATAGGACCTGGGAATGGAATTGGGCATATGGCCCTGAATATACTTTTGAAAATAGCTTTGAAATAAATAATTCTTTTCATTCCTGTAACCTGTTTATTAAAGAAGGGATTATCCGGGAAAGTTCAATTGAAGGAAGTGATCAGATGAAGAGCATTTCAAAAAAACTTATTGGTTGCAGGCATATGGTGAACGATTTATCGGGAGTTTTCTGGAATGAAAATATATATTTAACTGAAAAGGATATTTATAATTTCTTTTAATTTGCTATTTTACCCGCTAAGTTTAATTTATTAGATCTATGTGGCTCTCTGTGTCTTCTCTGTGAATTCTCTGTGTCAGTTCTTAAATTATTAGTCACATGGAGTTGCACAGAGGATTCACAGAGATACACAGAGGAAGAAAAAAATTTAATGGATATTTTTAAATCATTAATCGTTTGGTACATAGGCATTTGCTTCGTCATTGTGACGTTTCCTCTGACATTTATAATCTGGTTACTGGCTCTTCCTTTCGACAAGGAAAGAGTAATAATCCACTGGTTCCTGATGTACCAGAGCTCGTTGCTTTCATGTTTAATTCCGATATGGACAAGCCATATTGAAGGGAGAGAGAAAGCCGTAAAAGGTACTGCTTATGTTATCATTTCAAACCATCAGTCACTACTCGATATTCTGCTGATAAACTGCCTCAGGTACAAATTCAAATGGATATCGAAAATTGAAAATTTTAATGTTCCTGTTATTGGCTGGTACTTAAGAATGGCTGATTATATTGTTGTTGACCGCCAAAATGAGGAAAGCAAAACAGAAATGCTTGAGAAGTCATATAATTGTCTTAAAAAGGGAATTTCAATTATGATATATCCTGAAGGAACACGCTCTCCTGACAAAGAGATAGGTTTTTTTAAGAGAGGGGCATTTCAGCTTGCATTACAGGCTCATGTTCCTATCCTGCCTGTGCTTATTGACGGAACGGGAGGGATTCTTCCAAAACATGGTCTGATTTTCGGAAGCGGACATCATATCAGGATAAGAGTTTTGGATCCGATTTATCCTCCTGCATTTGGTACTGATACTCCGGAGAATCTTGCGCTAAAACTAAGTTTATTAATGACATCCAGGTTGAACGAATTAAGAGTCCAAAACAGTCCCCGATGACACTAAGTATATCATATCGAAGGATGCTTACGAGGATGGGTTATTATAACTATCAGAACGGATTGATTTATCACCATGTTAACCAGAAAGGCGGATGGGAAAATCACCAGGGGCACTGCAGGAGTTTTATTCTTAAAGCTTTGGAATTATACAAGCCTGAAAAAGTCACAGTTCTCGGCAGCGGATGGCTGCTTGATCTTCCGTTTGCAGAGTTGATTGAAAGAACCGGCAGAGTATGCCTGATCGATATCATTCATCCACCTGATGTGATCGCTCAGGTTGGAGGTTATAAGAATGTTGAGTTAAAAGAGCAGGATATCACAGGAGGATTGATTGATGAGGTATGGCAAAAAGCAAGAAAATATTCATTCTTTAAAAAGTTGAAATCGCTTGAGAGTATTATTATTCCAGAATTTAGAACGGAGGATGATCCAGGAATGGTAATTTCAATTAATATACTTACCCAGCTCGAATCTCTTATAATAGATTTTTTAAAAAAAAGGTCCAAAATTAAAGAAGAAGAATTTAACCTTTTCAGGACTGAAATACAGAAAAAGCATATTGATTTTCTTAAGAGATACAGGTCAGTTCTTATTACAGATTATGCTGAAGTAATAACGAATAGATCGGGAAGTATTAAGACAATTCCTACTTTATTAACTGATCTTCCACAATGTGAGTTTAGTGAAGAGTGGACATGGAATTTTGATCAGACAGGAGCTGATTTTTATAACAGCAGGAGCCAGTTCAAAATTGTTGGCTTAATAAACTGATGAGATGAAAAAGGACCAGATCAAAGAAAAATATCTCAGTTCAGCAACTTCCTACAAGCTTCTTGAAAAAAAACAAGAAAGACTCCTGATAATTCTCTCAGTTCTTAGGTTCTTTACCTTCATTGGCGGATTAATCCTGATATGGATAGGGTTTACAAAAAGTATTCCTGCAGGGATTATTTTAAGCCTGATTATAACAGTTCTGTTTCTCTGGCTGTTAAAACTTTTTTCAAATTATTCGGAAAAGAAAGAATTCCTGGGCAACCTTGTTCTGATAAATAAAAATGAAACAGGAGCTCTTTCAGGTAATCTTTCTGCTTTCGATGCAGGCAATTCATATACTGATATTAAGCATGATTTTTCCTTTGATGTTGATCTGTTTGGAGCCTCATCACTTTTTCAATATCTGAACAGGACCGTAACCGGTTATGGCAGGGAAATACTTGCCGACTGGTTATCGGACCCTTTCATTCTATCTAAGGAATTAGGTCCTCGTCAGGAAGCTATTAAAGAGCTTGCTTCAAAAGATAGATGGAGACAGGAGTTTATGGCATCCGGAATGAAGACACACCTGGAAAAGAAAGAAATTTCAGGTCTGCTTGAATGGATTGAAGAAAGAGCTGTTATAAATTCTTCACCGTTTAAAAAATTTCTTATTATTTCCCTTCCGGCTGCAGCAATTGTTTCACTTTCCCTTATGATTAGAGGAATATTACCATACCCTGTATTTGTATGCATCTTCCTGATTAATCTATTTTATATCGCAACCGGACTAATAAGAATAAATAAGATTCATAACGCTTTATCAAAGAAGTATAACTTCCTGACATCAATGAACAGGTTGCTTAAAGCATTTGAAAATGAGCCTTTTACTTCGCATGTCTTGGATGACATCAAAGCGAATATTTCCGGGAAAGGAGTTTCTGCAGCAGTCTCAGTGAGAAAGCTTGGCAGACTTATTCAGGCATTCGATACGAGAAACAACCAGCTTGCAGGTGCTATCCTGAACGGATTACTTTTATGGGATTATCAGAGCATCAGCAGGCTGGAAAAATGGAAATCTGAATATAGGACCCTGTTTCCGGGGTGGCTCGAGATGATTGGAAAGGTTGATGCATATATAAGTCTGGGAAACTACTCTTTTAATAATCCTGACTTTGTCTACCCGATTGTATCTGATAATCCTAATGTATTTTCGGCAAAAAACCTTGGACATCAGCTGATTGATGAAAGTAAAAGGGTTTGTAATGATTTTTCTCTGGGGAAAAAGGGAACAGTTTGCATCATTTCCGGTGCAAACATGGCAGGGAAAAGCACTTTTTTACGTACTATAGCAGTTAATTTTATTCTGGGAATGATTGGAGCACCAGTTTGTGCTGCTGAAATGAATTTCATCCCGGCTAAGCTTTTCACAAGTATGCGTACAATGGACTCACTCTCAGACAATGAATCATATTTCTATGCTGAACTCAGAAGACTTAATACACTGAAATCAAGGATTGAAGAAGAAGACCCGGTATTTTTTATACTCGACGAGATCCTCAAAGGCACCAATTCGATAGACAAAAGCACCGGTTCAAAATTATTTCTTCAAAGGATAGTTGCAAGTAAGGGAACGGGTCTTTTGGCCACTCATGATACTTCACTTGGAATATTAGAGGCTGAGCATCCTGGTGTTGTAATCAACAAATGTTTTGAAATTGAAATTGACGGTGAAAATATCAGATTTGATTATAAGATCCGGGATGGTATCACTCAAAAGATGAATGCAGTATTTCTTTTGAAGCAGATGGGGATTTTGGACTAACGGGAACAAATCCTGGTAAGACCGGCTACCTCATAGAGAATATTTAATAAGCAATAATAAGAAGAGTATTTATGGGAAACGTTAGCGAATTTAAAAGTTCAGATGACATAGAATTAAAGAGAGAGTTGGGTCTCGCCGCAGCTGTAGCTATTGTTGTTGGTAATTGTATTGGTTCGGGCATCTTTACTTCTGCAGCCTCTTTGGCTGCTGCGTCAAATCCTAAGACCGCCATAATTGCCTGGATAATTACTTCTGCAGGGTCTTTGTTGATTGCATTAAGTTTTGCAAGCCTTGGGACGGCTATGCCACGAACTGGTGGTCCGATAGTTTATACAAGGGCTGCCTTTGGTGACTTTGCCGGGTTCTTAATTGCCTGGACATACTGGATAGGGGCCTGGGTTGGAAACGCAGCAATCATTACTGCATTTATGCTTTATTTCACCTATTTTGTTCCTGGTGCAACTACACCCTTATTGGCATTCTTAGTTACTTCAGGCGTATTGTGGTTTTTCACTATTATAAATATTCTGGGTGTTAAAGGTGCCGGCAGGGTCAGTATAGTAACTACAGTATTAAAAGTTGGTGCTTTGGTGGTATTTGTAATAATTGCAGCATTGCATTTTAACCCTGCAATGCTTGATACCGTATCAAGTGTTAAGGTTTCAGGAATGAGCACATTGCCGGCAGCAATTGCAATCGCACTCTGGGCTTTTGTAGGAATCGAAAGTGCAACAATACCTGCAGGGGAAATAAAGAATCCAGGAAAAAATATCAGAAAAAGCACAATTTATGGTACTTTAATTGCAGCAGCAGTTTATATAATTGTTTCAATAGTGGGCATGGGTGTCCTGGATCAGTCCACCTTAGCCGGTTCCAATGCACCTCTTGCAGATATTATTAACAAAGCAACAGGTGGAACATGGGGTGGTGACTTTATTGCACTTGGAGCAATAGTATCTACTCTTGGTGCTTCCTCCGGTTGGATATTGACTACTGCAAGGAGTGCGTTTGGCGCATCTCAGGATAAGCTTTTTCCGGCAATGTTCGCAAAAATACATCCAAAATATCTGACCCCTGTTACTTCTCTGATTATAAGTGGTTTAGCAGCTAATGTCCTTCTTATACTTAACTATATGGGTACATTAAGTTCAGCTTTTAATTTTATGCTGTTACTCGCTACTCTGGCATTTTTACCCGCGTATGCCTTTTCTGCGGCAGCGGATATCGTGCTCCTTAAGAACCATTCATCGGATTTTAATTTTTTTAGTTTCCTGAAGAATTCCTTCTTTGCATTACTTGCCTTTGGATATTCTATATATGCAATTTATGGCACAGGAGCAAAAGTTGTAATGTTTGGATTTATACTTATGTTGGCAGGTATTCCGGTCTATTTGTTCATGATGCTCCAGAATAACAAGAAAGATAAAGTGGTGGATAACTTAAGAAAAGATGCGGGGCTGCGATAACAAGAAAAGGAATTAAACAGTTATCGTCACGAAGTGACGACACATGAATAACCCCCGGTGAAACCGGGGGTAAAGCTGCACCTGACTTACTGCAGCTCTGAAGGAGCTGAATATAACAATATTACGCCCCTCCGGGGCTTTTGACCTGGGAGGAAGATATCAACCCCCGGTAAAACCGGGGGTTATTCATATTAAGCCACTTTCGTGGCTTGCATGTTAAGAAGTATTTCTTCTCCCTTCCGTCATTTATCAACATTTTTCCTGCATTCGTAATTATCATTTAATCAGCTAAATATTTTAGATACTGTCTGATTACAACTTTTTCAGTGTTAAAAATCAGTTCGATTGTTGAAAAATTGACAAAAAACGACTGTTGTAAATAGTTATATTTGCGCAAAATTTCTGCAAAATGTCAGTTGGGTATTCGGAAGAACATATTAAAACACTCGAATGGAGAGAGCATATCCGCCTTCGTCCCGGTATGTACATCGGGAAACTTGGCGATGGGTCTTCACAGGATGATGGCGTTTATGTACTTCTCAAAGAGGTTATGGACAATGCTCTCGACGAGTATATGACGGGCTATGGTAAAAAAATAGATGTGTCCATCACCGGCAAAGAGGTCAGAGTTCGTGATTATGGCCGGGGAATACCTCTAGGAAAAGTACTGGATGCTGTCTCCAAAATGAACACAGGGGCAAAATACGATTCAAAAGCTTTCAAAAAATCTGTGGGCCTTAACGGAGTCGGAGTAAAAGCCGTGAATGCCTTATCCAGTAAATTTATAATAAGGTCCATTCGTGACGGTCAGATTAAAGTAAGTGAATTTGAGCATGGAAGAACTGTTAAGGACCGTCCTCTTGAACCAACGACCGAGGAAAATGGCGTTGAAGTGATATTCCAGCCTGATGAAGAAATGTTCGGCAACTACTATTTCATTTCGGAGTATGTAGATGCCATGCTGAAAAACAATGTATACCTTAACTCCGGACTGATAATCAATTTTAATGGTAATAAGTTCTTTTCCCGGAACGGACTTGTTGATTTGCTTAATGAGAATATGGGTAAGGAGGGTCTCTATCCGATCATTCACCTTACCGGTGAGGATATTGAGATAGCATTCACTCATGGACTGCAATACGGTGAAGACTATTACAGTTTTGTCAATGGGCAGAATACAACACAGGGAGGATCACATCTTATTGCATTCAGGGAAGCGATAGTTAAGACTATCAGGGATTTTTATAAGAAGGATTATGACCCTTCCGACATACGATCATCAATAATTGCAGCAATCAGCATAAAAGTTGAAGAGCCGATCTTTGAATCGCAGACAAAGACAAAACTTGGATCGAAAGATATGGGACCCGAGGGACCATCTGTCAGGAATTTTATCAGCGAATTCATAAAGAAACAGTTAGATGATTTCCTGCATAAAAATCCGGAAACTGCAAGAGTATTACTTAAGAAAATACAGGATTCAGAGAAAGAGAGAAAAGCTATTTCATCGATCCAGAAACTTGCAAGGGACAGGGCAAAGAAGGTGAGTCTGCATAATAAAAAACTGAGGGACTGTCGGACACATTATAATACGAATGATTCAAATAAACTTGATTCAACAATATTTATAACTGAAGGCGACTCTGCAAGCGGATCGATAACCAAATCGAGAAATGTGGAGACACAAGCTGTCTTCAGTCTGCGTGGGAAACCTCTTAACTCATTCGGCCTGACGAAGAAGATTGTATATGAGAATGAGGAGTTCAACCTGCTTCAGGCTGCCCTCAATATCGAAGACGGAATCGAAAATCTGAGATACAATAATGTTGTGGTTGCTACTGATGCCGATGTCGATGGGATGCATATCAGACTCCTTCTGCTGACATTTTTTCTTCAGTTCTTTCCCGACCTGGTAAGAAAAGGGCACGTTTATATTCTTCAGACTCCTCTCTTCCGGGTCAGGAATAAAAAAGAAACAAGGTATTGTTATTCTCCCGACGAGAAAGCCAAGGCTATTAAGGCTCTGGGACCAACTCCGGAAATCACCCGATTTAAAGGACTAGGGGAGATTTCTCCTGATGAGTTCGCGAAATTTATCGGAAAGGATATGAGGCTCGAACCGGTAAGGATGAAGAAAAACGACTCAGTCGATGGTTTCCTTGAGTTTTTTATGGGCAAGAACACACCTGACAGGCAGGATTTCATAATTGAAAACCTTAGAATTGAAGAAGATATAGTAGAAGAGGAAAAATAGAAAAACTATTTTAATGAAGCGTAAATTTATTTATGGAAGAAGAGGATCTTGAAATTACCAACAAAGACAGAACAGAAATAGTTCCGTCGGGACCCATAGCTCTTCATTCCGTAACAGCTTTATCGGGCATGTATCAGGACTGGTTTCTTGATTATGCATCTTATGTTATTCTTGAAAGAGCTGTCCCCCACCTTCATGATGGACTGAAGCCTGTCCAGCGACGTATACTCCATTCAATGAAGAAGATGGATGACGGACGTTTTAATAAAGTGGCTAATATTATCGGGCATACGATGCAATTCCATCCTCATGGTGATGCTTCAATAGGTGATGCACTGGTTCAGCTCGGACAAAAAGACCTCCTGGTTGATGCTCAGGGTAACTGGGGAAATTTACTTACGGGTGATGGTGCTGCAGCTCCAAGATATATAGAAGCCAGACTATCAAAATTTGCGCTGGAAGTAATATTTAACCATAAGACAACGGAGTGGAAATTATCGTATGACGGGCGAAATAGCGAACCTGTTACGCTTCCTGTGAAGTTTCCTTTGCTTCTTGCCCTTGGTGGTGAAGGTATTGCCGTGGGGCTGGCTTCAAAAATTCTGCCACATAATTTTAATGAGCTTATTGATGCCACAATAGATTATCTGCTGGGGAAGGAATTTGTTATTTATCCTGATTTTCCAACAGGAGGAATGGTGGATGTTTCAAAGTATAATGAAGGACAACGCGGAGGCGTAATTAAGGTAAGAGCAAAGATCGAGAAGGTTGATAAAAAAGCTCTCATTATAACTGAGATTCCATTTGGGAAAACGACTTCCACTCTCATTGAATCAATTATAAAGGCAAACGAAAAAGGGAAAATCAAGATTAGAAAGATCGATGATAATACATCGGCAAATGTCGAAATCGTCGTTCATTTAGTCCCTGGCGTATCGCCCGATAAAACGATCGATGCATTGTATGCGCTTACAGATTGTGAATATTCAGTCTCGCCAAATACCTGCGTTATTGTCGATGATAAGCCCTCATTTATGGGGGTTAGTTCCATACTGAAGCATTCTGCTGACAGAACTGTTGATCTTCTGAAAAAGGAACTCGAGATCAGGCTCAGGGAGCTCCGGGAAGAATGGCATATGTCGTCTCTTGAGAAAATATTCATTGAGAAGAGAATTTATCACGATATCGAAGAGTGCGAAACATGGGAAGCCGTCATAATTGCAATTGACAAAGGACTTGATCCGTTTAAGAAACTTTTATTGAGGGAAGTTACCAGGGAGGATATTATCCAGCTTACTGAAATAAAGATAAAGAGAATCTCAAAATTCGATGTAAAAAAAGCCGACGAACATATAAAAGGAATCGAAACAGAGCTTGAAGAGGTCAAAAATCATCTTAGCAATATTATTCCATTCGCTATCAACTATTTCAGGCAGATAAAGAAAAAGTACGGTAAAGGCAAGGAAAGAAAAACGGAACTAAGAAGTTTTGATACAATTGAAGCTACGAAAGTAGTGGCCAATAATGCGAAACTCTATATAAATTATAAGGAGGGATTTATCGGTACCGGTCTGAAAAAAGATGAATTCATCTGCGATTGCTCTGATATTGATGACGTTATCGTTATAAGAAAGGATGGAGTATATCTTATAACAAAGGTTGCCAATAAGGTATTTGTTGGAAATGATATTCTCTATGCCCAGATCTTTCTTAAAAATGATGGGCGTACTATTTACAATATTGTTTATCAGGATGGTAAGGATGGGCCCTTGCTTGCAAAACGTTGCGCCATTTCAGGTCTAACACGCGATAAAGAGTATAATCTGACGAGGGGGACTCCAGGTTCTAAAATAGTATATTTAAGTGTGAATCCGAATGGTGAGGCAGAGGTAATAAAAGTCCATCATAAACCCAAGGCAAGACTTAAAAAACTTATGTTCGAATTCGATTTTGGTCAGATGAACATAAAGGGAAAATCATCGATGGGTAACATCCTCACAAAGAATGCGGTCAATAAAATTAGTCTGAAAGAAAAAGGTCTCTCAACACTGGGCGGAAGAAAGATTTGGTTTGATGATGCAGTATTCAGACTTAATGTCGACTGCAGAGGTCTTTTCCTCGGTGAATTCAGTGCTGATGATAAAATACTGGTGATTACCAAAAATGGCTTTTTCAGGATCGTTGGTTTTGATCTATCAAACCATTTTGAAGATAACATCCTTATAATTGAGAAGTTCAGGCCAGGGAAGGTCTATTCAGTCATTTACTGGGATGCTGAGCAAAAATTCTACTACGTGAAACGATTTATACTTGAAGAGTCCGAGAAACCACAGTGTTTTATAAATGAAGATGCTGAATCAAAACTTATAAGTCTCACAGAGGTAGAATATCCGCGTTTTGAAATTTATTTCGGAGGCAAGCATAAGGGCAGGGATAATGAGATAATTGAAGTTGCTGAATTTATTGGCGTTAAGAGCTACAAAGCAAAAGGTAAGAGGATGACCAGTTATATGGTGGAAAATATCCAGGAAATTGAGCCCGTTATTAAAAAGGAAGTTGAGCTAACAAAGGAAGAAAAATCAGATGAGGAACCTCAGCAACCTGTTATCCATGACGATCCTGCACAGATGAAGCTTGAGTTGTGATGCTTAAAAGCCATATTATCTATATTATTGGTTTCATGGGAAGCGGTAAGACAACGGCAGGAAAAAAACTCGCTTCACTTCTTGACTGGTCATTTATCGATCTCGATAAAAAGATTGAAGAACATACCGGGAAAACTATTCCGGAAATCTTTTCACAAAATGGCGAAAAATATTTCCGTAAAGTAGAAACTCATCTTCTCAGAACTCTAATATCTGATTCAAATACTATAATTTCAACCGGTGGCGGAGCACCATGCTACAATGATAACATGGATTTTATGCTAGAAAACGGGCTGACTCTTTACCTGAAACTAACACCTGGTGAGTTGAAAAACCGGCTCTCTGAATCAAATGGCAAAAGGCCTTTAATAAAAGATTTAGATAAGGATAAATTGCAGTCTTTTATTGAGAAAAAGCTTGCAGATCGCGAAAAATGTTATGACCGCTCTGATCTTATTGTTGAGGGAACTGATCCTGATATCAATCTTTTATTCTCTTTAGTTAAATCAAGACTAAACATATGACTTTAACCGGGCTCAATCCAAAAACAGGAATATGGATCAGCATCATGCTTTATTAAATTCAATGAATTATAGATCAAAAAGTAAAGGATAAACTAAACTTTTGATTTAAATTGTTAATTTAGTATGCTATAATTTGTAACGGGGCAATTTATGAGAGATAAGTTACTAACTCTCCTTGGAATTGAATCCGGAGAGGAATCGAAATCAAAGCTTCTGACACAATCGGTCTTTCTCGGGATTTTTATCGGAGCATTTGATATAACTGCCCATTCCCTTTTACTCTCCACTTTTGATGAAAAGATGATGGCACGGGGATATATTGTTTCCGGTATTACAGGCATTATCCTTTCATCACTTTATTTACGGTTTCAGCCAAAAGTGCAATTCAGAAACTTCGCAATCATCAACCTGATTGTCATTAGTTCCCTGACATTATTCCTTTGGTCCGTAATGATTTTTTCACCTGCAAAGTGGATAATATTCATTATATTTATAATGCTTGGACCTTTGAATATTCTTGCTTTACTCGGTTTTTGGGGAACAGCGGACAGGTTATTAACCGTGAGACAAGGAAATAAATTGTTCGGGCACACTGATACCGGACTGATAATTGGAATAATTATTATTTCTTTCACTATACCTCTCCTGTTGACTTTTAAATTTCAATTACACAACATTTTACTGGTAAGTGCTTCTTCTGTTATCCTTGCGACCATTATCCAGAGCATGATTCCAATTCCGTTAAGTCAATCTGCCTCAGGTGAGGAACAATATCATGAAAAATCTGAAATGAGGAAATCTCTTTTTGTTGTTTTTCGTGAAAACCCCTACATCAGAACTATGGTCATCTTTGCAGCTCTTTCGGTTATAACTCTGTTTGCTATTCAATATTCATTCATGGCAGTTACGAGAGAACAATATCCTGCTGCAGCCGATATGGCCCGTTTTCTGGGTCTCTTCACAGGCAGCATGATGATTTTAATTCTGATTACTAAAATTGTTGTCTTTCCATATCTTCTTCATAACTACGGTCTTCGAACCTGTCTTGTCATTTCTCCGATACTTATTGCGATTTTTACGGCAATTGTAATAGTTATTGGTCTGTTAATGGGTTATTCACCTGAAGCAGCAAGTGGGTTTATGATATTCTTCCTTCTTCTTGCATTCAGCCGACTCATTTCAAAGTCACTGAAGGACCAGATAGAATTTCCTTCATTTAAAGTCATCTATCAATCAATTGATAAAAAATTAAGACCTGAACTCCAGTCAGGAATGGTTGGTATTGTGAATGAAATTATGGTATTCTTTTCGGGACTTGTCCTTACTGGTCTTGGTCTTTTCAGCTTTATCAAACTCATTCACTTTTCAATATTTCAGTTAATTCTTGCCCTGATCTGGATGTTTGTTGCTTTCAGGTTATTTAAAGAGCATAGAACTGCCATAATTAAAGCAACTGAAACAGCGGTTCAGGAAGTATCACGAGGAGATATTTCAATTAATCAGGATACTTTAAAAAACAGATTTTCAGCTTACATTAACTTTAGAAAAGATCATTTTAGTCTTATTTCGGGTAATTTTTCAGTTTTGAATAAAATCAGCAATAAATGGTATTTTGAAGAGATAATTGACTATGCCTACTCAAAAAAGGATATCAACCTTTTGCCTGTTCTTAACAAAACTGCAAATAATGCCGGCCTTGATGAGGAAGTGCGGCAGCACTCAGCTGAAGTAGTAGAGTTTCTACATAAGAATTCATCTTCGCTTAAGCCTGATAATGAAAAGATTTACGAAGCGATAAAACTCCTTTCAGGCACGAGGATGCCCCAGACAACAGAAATCCTCCGGCTTTTAAGAGATAACTCGATTGAATCGAAGAGACTGGCAATTTACATGATTGGGAAATTCAAGTTAACTGACTTATTATCAGAAATATGTGAATGTCTGA
The DNA here is from genome assembly GCA_003141415.1 of Bacteroidales bacterium. Lineage (GTDB taxonomy): Bacteria > Bacteroidota > Bacteroidia > Bacteroidales > VadinHA17 > LD21. The sequence continues at coordinate 18,232 of PLLX01000242.1, read as the reverse complement.
GTATTACCGGTTTGGCAAAAGATGCTTTTGAAGTTCTAAAAACCTTTGGTCAGGGTATAGAGGGCGAATTGGTCAGATTTTATTTAGTTACCTCAGGAAATACAAAATTAAGCAAAATAATCCTGCTGCTTTTAGGAAATACATGCACTATGGAGACCAAAGGATTCCTGTTTTCCCGTCTCTGGTCAAATTCAAGACAGTTGAAGGAAATCACTGCTAAATGTCTTATTGACTGTAATTTCAAGCCATCGGAAGATGAAAAACAACGACTTCATCAATTAACTTCTGAAGTTATTGGCGCAATTACCTGGTATCTGTCAGCAAAAATTTCTCTTGAACGAGACAATGACAATTTCCTTCTCGAAAAAATTAACCAGGAGATCAGCAGGTGGAACAAGTTTCTTTTTAATATTCTGTCAATCACTTATAATAGAGGCTCTATCGCCATGATAAAGGAGAATTTAGAGAGTGAAACGATGGAGAGCGTGATTTATGCACTCGAAATGACAGATGTAGTAGTTTCTGATTCGATAAAACCAAAATTGATTTCTCTTTTTGATGCTGTTCCCGATGAGGATAAGCTTATGAATCTATTTCAATTCTTTCCCGGTGAAATCCCGGCGCGCATAAAGCTCCTTGAAGATATCTTAGACCGCGATTATAATCTCATTAGCTTATGGACGAAAGCCTGCATACTTAGAAGTATAACAAAAATTGAATGTGATGATCTGGCTGAATCGGTGACTGCGCTTCTTTTTAGTCCGGAAGAGTTAATTCAGGAAGAGTCTGCAAATTTGATAGCACGGTCGAAGCCTGAACTTTATAATTCTGCTTCCGGGAGAATTCCCGATTTAATAAAAACAAGACTGGATAACATAATAAATGGAACAACAGATAAAAAAGAATTGCTTTTCGAAAAGGTGCAATTCCTTTCAAAATATTTTGGAGGAATTATTGAAGATGAGCTGTTACCGCTGGCATTCGAAATGAGACATATTAAAAACCTTGACAGAGAATCCCTTGCATCTTCAGAAGGTTGCATCATCTGGACCTTAGACGATGTCAATGAGAGTAAAGAAGTTCATGTGGTTTACAATGGAAATATCGACAGACTGATCAGGAAGTATCAGGAGGGCCACTATTATTCTTTTTACTTTTTGCCTTTAATTGCAGTTGAAGAATATCTTTTTCAGTTCCCCGAGAATTCAATTGAGATTTTGAAATATATAGATAATAACGAAGAATAATCTGAACTCACACGATTGAAGAATGAAAGACATTAAAGATTTCAATCCCTTCCCCGGACTAAGACCCTTCGCTCCAGAAGATAGCGAACTGTTCTTCGGAAGAAAAGCTGAGAGTGATGAGGTAATCTTAAAGTTACTGAAAAACAGGTATATTACTGTTATTGGCGCTTCAGGAAACGGTAAATCATCACTGATCTTTGGCGGAGTCCTGCCAAAAATCATGAATTTAAAAATCAGGGACTCCTCAATCTGGAGAATAATTTCTTTCAGGCCTGGGAACGATCCGTTCGGAAATCTTGCAGTTGCATTATCGAATGGAATTAATGACTCTGCGCAGAAAAGAATTGAGCGGGATATAATTCTTTCGGATCTTCTCGATAACCCTGGTAGTTTTTCTGACGTTGTCAGGAAATACATATTAAAACATGATGACAATGTACTTCTTATTATTGATCAGCTTGAAGAACTTTTCAGATACTTTTCCCCCGGGAAAGCAGATATTTCCCATGCCACAGTAGTGAAATTTGTTGACTTTCTTGTAAACTCAGTTAACAAGCCCGATGTAAACGTGTTTATTATTGCCACGATGCGTTCTGAATACCTGGGAGAATGCTCACATTACAAGGGTCTTACCGGATTGATCAATAACAGCAATTATCTTGTTCCTGATATGGGACCGGAAAATTGGAGGGAAATAATTGAGGGGCCCGTTAATTTTGCCGGAGCAAAAATTGACCCGAAACTTGTCGAAACACTTCTTGATGACCTCAGGGACCGGACTGATCAGCTTCCCGTTTTACAACATACTATGATGAGGACATGGAACCTCTGGCGGGAACTTGATGAACCTGACAAGCCGATAAGCATGGCCGACTATGACTTATCAGGGACAATTAATAATGCTGTTTTGCTTCATGCAGAGGAGGTGTATGAGGAACTGAGCCAGCGCGGTAAAGAGATTTGCGCGATAATGTTTAAAACGATTACAAGGAAAGGTTCAGATAATAAAGGTATACGACACCCATCAGATATTGAAACAATAAAGTCAATTGCCAGATGTTCAAATGAAGAATTATATGATGTTGTTGAAAAGTTCATGGGCCCATCACGATACTTTATCACACTCCTGGAGGATGTCATTCTGACCAATAACTCGGTAATCGATCTTCAGAACGAGTGTCTTATCCGCTCGTGGGATCGGCTGAAGGATTGGATAGATAATGAAGCTTCTTCAATGCAGATGTATTTACGGCTATCAGAAGCATCTGCTCTTTATCAGCAAGGCAAGACAAGTTTATTAAGACCCCCGGACCTGCAGCCGGCAATTAACTGGCGCGACCAGTATAAACCTTCACTCTCATGGGCAGTTCAATACAATCCTGCCTTTGAGCGGGCAATGGTTTACCTTCGTACCAGCGAAAAAGCATATCTTGAAGAAGAACAAAATAAAAACACCCTGCAGAAAAGGAAAATAAAGAGGACCAGGCTGATTACGAGGATACTTGGGATTATCGTTTTTGTTGCTCTGGGATTCATATTGTTTGAATATGTTCAGAAATTAACTGCTGAAAGGCAGACCATTCTTGCTGAAAAACAAAGGATCCAGGCAGTGAACGAAAAAGTAAAAGCTGATTCATCTGTAATTATTGCATTAGAACAAAAGACTATTTCAGATTCAAATGCCGCTGTTGCTCTTCAGGATGCTGAAGTGGCGAAAGAGCAGAAAAATGCAGCAGACATCCAGAAATCTTATGCCGAAAGAAACGCTAAAGAGGCGCTGCATCAAAAAAATCTTGCCGAAGAACAAAGAGATGGAGTCCAGCGTCTTAGGATGCTTTCAATTGGAAAGTCAATGTCGCTAAAGTCGTTGCAGCTGGTGGGACAAAAAGACCTGCAGACCCTTCTGGCTTATCAGGCTTATCTGTTCAATAAAAAAAATAACGGTACTGATAATGATGCTGATATATATGCCGGTTTGTATAACGTTGCTCTCCAAAATGGAAGTATTAATTATAGGTCCTATAAGGGACATAATGGTGAAATTAAAAGCATCGCGTTTGTACCGGGGAAAAACGAATTCTTTACATCAGGAAATGATGGTCAGGTCCTAAAATGGTCACTTGAGAAGAAGGATCAGACACTTCAGGTCATTTATTCAGGAAATGACATCATAGATGTTCTGGCTGTCAGTCCCGATGCTTCCTGGCTTGCATGTGGGAGCTCAAATTCATCGATAAGGATGATCCCCTTAAAAGGGAACAATATAGGATATGAGATGAACGGTCATAAAGGAGGAATTAAATCACTTATCTTCTCATACGACGGGAAATATCTCTATTCAGCAGCTCTCGACGGGAAAGTGCTTAAGTGGGACATTGCGGCAAGGACTAGCATTAATGTATCTACTGGATTAATGGAGATAACATCCCTTGATATCTCTTCAAAAGGAAATTATCTTGCTGGTATCAGTACCGATGGTAATGTTGTTATTTGGAACCCCGAAAAAAACTCTGATAATTTCAGAATTCAAACAGCAGGGAAAAATATTAAAGCAGTCAGATTCAATCCCGAAAACAATCTTCTCGCAATAGGTGATGCCGATGGTACGGTCGAATTATGGGACATTAACCTTCATAAAAAACTTTCAGAGGTCAAGGCTCATAGCGGGCAGGTTAATGATATTCAGTTTAATACAACTCTGAAACAGATGGCAACCTCCGGTAATGATAAAAAACTCAAAATATTTAATATTAAAGATCCGACTGACCTTACAGAACCACCCGTTACATTAACCGATAATGAAGGATTTGTCCTGGTAATGCAATTCAGTCCCGATGGTCAGATGATCATATCCGGGGAATCCGGTGGAGAAAATAACCTTATCAGCAGACCGTCGCATGTTGACTATCTGGTTCAGGATATCTGCAATATGGTCTCAAGGAACATGACTCAGGAGGAGTGGAACGTATATGTTGGAAAGGATATTCCTCTTGAAAAGACCTGTCTTAATAATAAAATTAATATTAAAATAGAACCGATAAAATCAATAAGCAAAAGAGACTGATTTTATCAGTTTAGTGAAGAGTCAATTGCCGTCGGTTTTAACTGTCGGGTTAAGTGAAATTTCTATTTTCCGGACTTTAGTCCAAAACATTTTTGGGCTAAATTCCCATAGGACCCCGGGTATTCCTTCGCTTGGTTAAAGAAGTTGTGTTAAAATGTGGCATAGGCACAAAATCCGGGTAGAAGCATAATGTAAGAACTTCTATCTCATCCCATACTGGACCAACCCACACCTTAAATATCAATTATCTACCCATATTTGAACCCTGCTGGATTCTTATGTTTTTGATTTCCGAATTTTGACTAAATTTGTCCCCGATTTCGTACCCTGAACAAGGGTACTTTATTTTTGTTTAATGTTTATTTAGATTTAAGATAATGAAGAACAAGAAGACTTTACTGATGATACTTGATGGCTGGGGAATCGGAGATGGTTCTAAAGCAGACGTAATTAGTCAGGTGCCAACACCTAACCTGACTTATTATAAAGATAATTATCCGAATTCCAGGCTCCATGCGTCAGGGGAAGATGTCGGATTACCCGATGGGCAGATGGGAAATTCTGAAGTAGGCCATCTGAATATCGGAGCAGGAAGAATTATTTATCAGGATCTGGTTAAAATAAACAAGGAATGCAAGACAGGAGATATCAAGAAGAACAAGGTACTGACAGATGCATTCTCTTATGCCCGTGATAATAACAAACAGGTTCATTTTATGGGATTGTTGTCCGATGGGGGTGTTCATTCCCTTGATAAACACCTTTATGCCCTGTGCGATATGACAAAGGAACATGGATTGAATAATGTGTTCATTCATGCCTTTGGCGATGGTCGGGATACGGATCCCCGTAGTGGAATTGGCTTTATGAAGAATCTTTTGGATCATCTTAAAAAGTCTAATGGAAAAGTCGCTTCATTTATTGGAAGATTTTACGCAATGGACAGAGATAAAAGATGGGAAAGAATTAAAGAGGCATACGACCTGATTGTAAAAGGAACAGGCGCTCCTACCGTTAATATTATAGATGGTATGCAGGAATCGTATAATGCCGGAGTTACTGATGAATTCATGAAACCAATTGTTGTTACTGATAATTCCGGTAATCCTGTTGGGATCGTGAAAGAAGGTGATGTGATCGTTTTTTTCAATTTCAGGAATGACAGGACAAAGGAGCTTACCATAGCACTTACTCAAAAAGATATGCCTGAGAATGGGATGAAGACCATTCCATTGTACTACTGCACTATGACTCCCTATGATGCCACCTTTAAGGGTCTGCATATTATTTATCCGAAAGATAATGCTGATAATACTATAGGTGAAGTACTTGCAGCAGCAGGAAAGCATCAGCTAAGAATTGCGGAAACAGAAAAATATGCCCACGTTACATTCTTTTTCTCGGGTGGACGTGAGGAGAAATTCAATAACGAAGAGAGGATTATGATTCCTTCCCCCAAAGTTGCAACATACGATTTGCAACCAGAAATGAGCGCTTACGCGGTAACAGATGCCGTTATTAAAGCAATTGAAACAGAAAAGTTCGATTTCATTTGCCTGAATTTTGCAAATGGCGATATGGTAGGCCATACCGGGGTTTATGAAGCAATTGAAAAAGCTGTTGAAACTGTTGATAAGTGTGCAGGAGCCGTCATTAAAGCCGCTCGAAAATCAGGTTATGATGTCCTGATGATTGCTGATCATGGTAATTGCGACAAGGCATTAAATGAAGACGGGTCCCCGAATACGGCTCATTCACTTAACCCCGTCCCCTGCATACTTATAAGTGATGACTATAAAAAGATCAATGAGGGAATCCTTGCAGATGTAGCTCCAACATTACTGACAATAATGGGCATTCCCATACCAAAGGATATGACAGGAAAAGTGCTTGTTTAACCCCTAATCCCCTTATAGTCTACCCCCTGCCCCCCCCATTTGGGGGGTTCAATATCAAGAGTGAGTGTTTAAAGCCCCCAATTTGGGGGGTTGGGGAGTAAAAATGAATGGCTATAGTGGGGAAAATAAAAGGAACAAAAGTTAAGAATCCTATGCTGCGAATCAACGATACCATCTTCAGTTTCGATATCCTCGAAAAAAAGTTCATATGCAACCTGCCGAAATGTTTTGGCAATTGTTGCCGCTATGGTGATTCCGGAGCCCCTTTGACCACCGATGAGGCACAACTTCTCGAAGATATCCTGGATGAAGTAAGACCCTACCTGAGACCTGAAGGTATAGCAGCAATTGATGAGAAAGGGACAAGTGTCACTGATTTTGAGAATGAAAAGGTAACTCCGCTTATTGGTAATGAAGAATGTGCCTATACAAATAAAGATGGGAATATATTCTTATGCGGGATAGAACAAGCATGGTCGGATGGTAAAATATCATTCAGAAAACCTTTATCGTGCCACCTTTTTCCTGTCCGTATTAAACATTATTCTGATTTCAGAGCTGTAAATTATGAAGAGCTGGCAATTTGTTCATCGGCACGTGTTGAAGGGGAAAGCAAGAGTATATATGTATACAAGTTTCTGAAAGAACCGTTGACAAGGGCCCTGGGGAAAGAACTTTATAACGAATTATGTATTGCTGCTTCTGAATTAAAAAAGAACGGTACTTTGAAGAAGTGACAAATAATGTTTAAAAATTATTCAACAAAAACTCCGTTCCATTAAGCTGCGTTAGAAGCTTTATGCTGTTGAAATCTTTGAAAAAGGAACCCGTAATTAAATTATTAATATCAAAATTTAGTAGAGATGGCCAAATTTGAGTATCTTTATTTATCATATCGCAATTCACATTTTTTTTAATTAATGTGACAATATGTATTAATGTATCAGAGACCCAAAATAGCTTGAAAATCAATTTATTTACCCCAACCTCAGGGGAGTAAATTGATTTTCTTCGCTCCACATGGGGCCGTGGTAAACGAAGAAAATCAATGAATTTATATATAGTATTCCTGGAACTCATATAAAATAAAATTGTTTATTTTGGAGATTTAATAAAGTTCCCATATATTTGGCTGTTGAATTAAAACCTAAAACTAATTTCGTATGAAGAAACTATTTCTGCTGATTGTTTTGTTTGTGTTTCTAAGTGGCTACACTTTATTGGCACAGACAATAGTCATTACAGGTACGGTTACCTCTTCAGTTCAGGGGGAAGGAGCAATTCCTGGTGTTACAATTACTGTTAAAGGTACAACTGTTGGTACCCTTACGGATGTGAATGGAAAATATTCACTTACAGCACCACAGAATGCAACTACCCTGGTTTTCTCCTACATAGGGATGAAAAAACAGGAAGTTGAAATCGCAGGCCGTAAAGTAATTGATGCTATTATGGAACCCGACGTTCTGGGTTTGAGTGAAGTTGTTGTGACGGCCTTTGGTATTAAAAGGCAGGCTAAAGAACTTGGTGTTGCTACTGCTCAGGTATCTGATAAACAGCTTACACAGTCTGGCGTAAGTAACGTTGTTAATGGTTTGACCGCCAAAGTATCCGGCTTGGAAATTAACACGGTTAACAATGGTGTTAACCCCGATACAAGGATCACTCTGAGAGGAAACCGCCACTTTCTGGCAAGCAACCAGGCTCTGATAGTTCTGGATGGTGTTCCGGTTGATGCAGGTTTTCTGAATTCAATCAACCCAAACGACATCGGCAATGTTGATGTTCTGAAAGGGGCAAGTGCAGCAGCACTTTATGGCAATGATGCTTCAAACGGAGTTTTGGTTATTACAACCAAAAGAGGTTCCGCCGCTGGTAGACCAGTTATTAAAGTAAGTAATACCACAACATTCGAATCTGTTTCCTACCTTCCTAAACTACAGAAACGTTTCGGTTCAGGTTCAGGTGAAGATACAGTCAATTATCTTCCTGATTATACATTCTGGATTGGCCCCAATCGTAACACCGATCCTTACACAGCCTATGAAAACCAGTGCTATGGTCCTGAATTTAACGGCCAGATGGTGCCTCTGGGTGGTGTATTGGTTGATGGTTCCTATCAGATGATTCCTTACAGCTATGTGCCGGATGGTAAATTAAAATTCTTTAATACAGGAATATCAACACAGAATGACATTTCTTACTCGGTCGGAGACGACAAGAACAGTTTCTACCTCTCAGCTCAGGATGTTAACACTACCGGTACGATACCAATGGATAAAAACAGAAGATCCGGCGTACGTATGTCAGGTTCAAGAACAACGGGGATATTCCACGCAGATTTTTCAATGGGTTTCACGGAAACAAACACTAATGTTTCCGGCGGTGAATATTTCCAGCAGAGGCCGGTTTACTGGAACGTGTTGAATACACCAGGTGAAATTGATCTTACCAATTACAAGGATATTGTAAATAATAAATTTGCCAATCCTAATGGCTACTTCAACGCATATTATCCTAATCCTTACTGGCAGCTCAATTACTCAAGAAATATATCCAGGAAGGAAGACCTTCTCGGATCAGGGTTAATATCTATCAACCCGGCACCATGGATCGACATTTCGTATCGCGCCGGTCTTACATATTCCTCAACAGCCAATAACTCTTACAGGGATGGGGTTACATATAATTCATATATGCAAGGTGACCCGTGGCAGGCAGGAGCAATAGGTACTGGATCACCCTTTGCAGGCGTTTCAGCCGATCAGATTTACAACAGTCTTATTCTTACTGGCGACCTTTTGGTTCAATTGAATAAAAAAGTAGGTGACTTCACAGGTAAGTTGATTCTGGGTAATTCTATGTATACAAATAAATACAGGCAAGTTGGTGTTACAAACAACTCACTTGTTATACCATTATTATATAATATCTCCAACAGGCTTGGAGAACCGGGAGTTGGGGAACAGGTGCTTAACCGCAATTCAATGGGTTTGTTTGGTGATATGACCCTGGGTTATAAAGACTTTGTGTTCCTTCATGCTTCAGCAAGAAATGACTGGGATTCAAGATTGTCAAAAGCAAACCGCTCTTTCTTCTATCCTGGTGTTGATGCAAGTTTGATTCTTACCGATGCAATTCCGGCACTCAAGGACAATGCAATTCTGAGTTTTGCAAAGGTCAGGGGTGGCTGGTCAAAAACCGGTCAGATATCTTTGGCTAACTGGTATGCAACTTTGCCATCTTTTGTCTCAGGAACAGGTAATAATGATCCCGGCGATTTTAGTGCTGTTGGATTTCCTTATGGAAGCCTGGGAGGATATCAACTCAATCGAACATTAAGCAACCCGAATTTGAAACCTGAAATTACACAAGAGATTGAAGCAGGTTTCGAATTGAGTTTCATCAAAAGCAGGATTCATCTCAATTTGAGTGGCTATCAATCAAAGACAAAAGATCAGACAATACCTGCAACAATTTCTTATGCAACAGGTTACCAAAGTGCATACATCAATGCAGGTGAACTTCAGACACAGGGTATTGAAACTGACTTCAAACTTACACCGTTCCTTAATTTTGGTGATTTTGACTGGAACATAACTGTCAATTATACATACCAGACCAGTAAAGTCTTGTCTATCCTTCCGGGATTGAATCAATTACTGATTAGCGACGTTTCTTATGCAATTGTCGGCCAGCAGTTCCCTTCTATTCAGGTTACAGATGTTGAGAGAGATCCTCAGGGACATATAATTGTCGATCCTTCTTCAGGTTACCCGATAAAAGACCCGTCTCTCAAAAACATGGGACACGGTTACCCCAATCATCTTCTGGGTTTAACCAACACATTTACCTATAAAGGATTCAACCTGAATATTGTAGCTGAATACAGAACAGGCAACGTAATTGATAACTGGGTTGGAAATCAGCTTGATTTCACAGGTAATACATGGCACACCGCTCAAAACGGCCGCCAGGGTTTTGTCATTCCTAATTCTGTGATTGAAACATCGCCGGGAGTATTCACTCCTAATACAGACGTCATAATCCAAAACGCAGGACGCTTATTCTGGACGAATTCTGATTATGAATCAGTACAGAGTACTTACCTCACCAGTGCCGCATTCTGGAAGTTAAGAGAGGTATCTCTTAGCTACGATATTCCTGTAAAGAATATCCTCGGTGGTGCAATTAAAGGCGCCCAGATAGGGATTGTCGGAAGAAACCTGCTAATGCTTCGTCCAAAGACAAATATGTGGACTGATCCGGAATTCAATAATGAAAACGGAACCAGCAATGCTGCCGGATTTACAGATTATAATCAGACACCTCCTACGAGAATTTACGGGTTTAGTGTTAAACTTACTTTCTAAGTAGAAAAAATATAAGATATGAAGAAACTATTAATATTATTAACTGTATTGCTTGTTTTGGGAAGTGCTTGCAAAAAGGATTTTCTCAATATAGACGAAACTAACCCCAATTCAGCATCTGCTGTTCCGGCAAACCTTGTTTTGCCTGCAGCACTCAACACTACTGCACGTATAATAACCAATCCGGATAACTATAACTTTATATATCTCTGGTATGGTTGCTGGTGCATCAGCGGCGGTTATTCACAACCGGCGAACTTAACACAGTATAACTTGCTTAACAGTGCATATCAGGGCAACTGGGATAATCTCTATATGAACCTTGCAAATTATGATTATATCGAAACAAATTCCACAAGTGCTCAATCAACACCTTACAAAGCTATATCCAAAATAATGAAGGCTTATATCTACCAGACCCTTGTGGACACTTATGGGAATGTGCCTTATTCACAAGCTCTTAAAGGTTCTGCTGCAACTCAAATACTGAAGCCTACTTATGATAAGCAGCAAGACATTTACGACTCTTTGGTTGTTCAACTAGATAAGGCAATGAATCTTATAAATACAGCTCCCTCCGATGCTGTTGAAGTAGGTGCCTATGATATCGTTTATAATGGAGATATGAGCATGTGGCTTAAATTTGCCAATACTCTGAAACTTAGAATCCTGGTTAATCAGTCGGGTATAGCAGCCAGAGCATCTTATATTACAGGTGCGCTTGCTACAACACCTCATACCACTGCCGATTACATAGGTGCCGGAGAAGGTGCAATGGCAAATCCTGGTTATCTGAATTCAGCCAACAAGATGGATCCATTCTGGGAAAACTTCTACAAACAGGATGGTTCACAACAGGCTGATGGTCTTGGTTATACTATGGCCGGTCAGGATGCATGTGATTTCCTCAACGATAATAATGACCCTCGTAAATTGTTAATTTTTGCCCCATATTCAGGTACCAGTATCAAAGGTAATTATTTTGGAGCCCTGCTGCTTGGTACTGTGCCTACAACTTCTCAGCTTGGTCCGGGCTTGTTAAAGGCATATAACCAGTCTGCGCCATTATTAACAGACTTTGAAAGTCTTTTCCTTCAGGCAGAGGCTGTTCAGAAAGGCTTGATTACCGGAGATGTAAAATCACTTTACGAAAGCGCTGTAACACAATCTATTATTTATCTGGGTGGAAATGCTGCTCAAGCTGCTGTTTATCTGAGCCAGGCTGGCAAACCTCTTGTAAATTTTAGTGAAGCTACTACTCCGTTGGAGACTATCATTACACAGAAGTGGATTGCATTAAATGGTATTGATCCAATGCCAATATGGACCGACTACAGGAGAACTCATTTCCCAAGTTTCATTCACTTCTCACAGGATGCTGCAAAACTTAATGCTACTCCTCCGGTACGTCTTTTGTATCCTCAGACTGAAATAAGCACTAACAATGACAATGTTGTTGCTCAGGGTTCTATCAGTTTGTTTACATCACATATATTTTGGGATCCCTTTCAAAAATAATTAACAATAAAAAAAAAGAATATGAGAAACAAAATATTCATGATAATATCCTTTCTGGCAGCTATACTTCTTGTAAGTGCTTGCCTGAAAGATAATGTTGGAGAGGACTGGACAGCTAGCCTGAAAGGGAAAATGTATGCACAGTTTCCCAATAACGGAGCACAATCTTTTACAATTGCTCCTTCTGCGACCGATCAGGTTTTTAAGTTTTTAGTAAATATAGCAACAGATGCTCTACCAACAAGCGACATTACGCTGACACTGGCAGTTGATCAGGCAGCTATGGCTGATTATACTGCTCAGGTACAAGCTGCAGATACCTCTATTCACTGGAGTTATGAGTTATATCCGGCTTTTACAATTCTTGATCAGACAGTGACGATCAAGGCAGGGACCAGGAACGCTTATATTCATGTGAAAGTAAGCAGAGCGGACACTATCAGGTTGACGGCTAAATACATGGTTCCGATTACAATTTCGACAGCCACTGGCGGAGTAATAATTGCAGAGAACATGAAAACCGTTTTGTATTCGCTTCCAATTGCTAATAAATGGGAAGGAACTTATAAAATGAAAGGCACCATTTTAAGGGCTGGTGATAATGTCCTTTCCGGATATTACAAAGGCCGGACATATAAGCTGGGCACAAACGGACCTAATAGTGTTAAACTCAATAAAGGTATGGCATGGGCTGACAGTGAAACAGATTATGCAGGTGGTATAAGCATCTGGGTGATTACAATCAGTGAAGCTACAACTCCAAATCCGATTACTGTTTCGGACGCTACCAATGCAGCTGTAACAGCTAATCCTGCTTATCCAAACCGGTATGATCCTGCTACAAAGACATTCTATATGTCTGTATACTGGGGTACCGGACCAACGAACAGGGCAACTACAGATACGCTAGTTTATTCAGGACCTTATTAATAATGCTGTTTAAACGATATTGTATAATAAAAAGAGACTGAATTAAACATTCAGCTTGAAACTTTAACTTGAATAAAATATTATAAAATATGAAAAGGAGAAATTTGATTTTTGTAATGTTGCTCGTCTTTTCCGGCTTATTCGTAATTCAAAGTTGTAAGAAGGAATCGCCAGTAGCATTCACCGAAGAGGAAGCCTTTACTATTCCTACTCTTGTTGCTCCGGCTAATGGCTTTATTAATGTTACCGGAACTACAGTTGACCTGAAATGGTCATCCACTAATGCCGCCGGAGATGCGGAAAATTGGCAGGTTTATTTTGGACCCGGCGATGACCCGGCTCTGATCCAGACTGGTTATACACAAGAGAGTATAACAGTTAATGTAACTCCGGGAGCTAAATATAACTGGAAAGTTGTTGGAACGGATTCACACGGGATTCATTCGAGAAGTCCTATATGGAGTTTTGAAGTTGTTGATCCGACTGCGCCTCTGGACCTGAAAATGACCTGGACAACAGATGTTAAGACTGTTATCGGGTTGGATCTTGCACCAGATGCAGCGGTAAATTTAAGGCTGGTTATTCTTAAAGCTAACCAGGTAACTCTGGCAGCCCCAATTGTCAATACGAATACTTTTGAAGAGTTTGCAGCATTCAATACTTTGGCTGATGGTGTATATTATGTAGCAACAGACATCGCTTCAACCATAAATGCTGGCGATTTTAACAACGTGTTTGATATAAGTATTAATTTATCCTTTGCACAAAGGGGTACTTTGAGTTATCAATTGCCTTTTCCAACTGTTATGACCAACAAATTTAATTGCAGTGCTTACAAAACAATTCTTGCAAAGGTTACAAAAACAGGAAATACTTATACAATAGCTCAGGCTGTTTCATATATTGTTCCACCGCCACCTGCTGCGCTTGTTGGAGTATGGCACGGAAGTGATTTTGGTTATCCTAGCACAATTGTAACATCAATTGTAGGAGGTAACCTTCTTATCGACGGTGTTGGAACAGGCTGGATATCTGACCCCGCAGGATGGGGAGAAGTACCTCAGTCAACTATACCTGCAGAAGTTGTTGTAAACCTGTGTGCTGGAACAGTGACTATTGCAAATCAGAAATTTATGACTACCAAGTATCTTGGAGCCGTTCAACCTTCTTACTATATCCAGGGAACAGGTACATTTGATTTGAGCGGCGCTTTCCCTGTAATGACTCTGACTTATGACTTCATTCAGGGTGGAACATCAATTGCCTCAGCTGGTTTTGGAGTGAAAAGTTTCACAGCTACTCTCACTCTGGATCCGTCAGCCAAATCACTTTTAACTAAAGAGGCAAGAAGCAATTTAATAATTGCTAAACCTAAATTGAAATAAAATTTTGCTAAACAATTAAGGTTAATTTTTATAGAAGCCGTCTCAATTTTATGAGACGGCTTTTTTTTGTTCAAAAATGAAGCTAAAGCACTCTTGTTTAAAAGAAGTCTGCTATCATAGTATCAGATGTATTTTTTTTTGTAATGTGTGAGGGAGACCAAACCATTGACTCAAATTGATTTGTAATTCGGAATGAATCCCGCATAGCGGGAGGAATGAGGAATCTCCAATTTGTAAGTAAAGATTTATTGAAATGTATCTGCCTGATGCTTGTCGCCATACACCTGATGCCTGTTGCCTGACACCTGGCGCCTGATTATTCTATCTTCAGATTCACAAGCTCAAGCCGGGTAGTCGTCGCTTTAAGAACTTTGATAACAAAATTACCGATTCGTATGACATCGTTATTCCCCGGGATACTGCCGTGATAAAACATAATCATGCCAGCCAGTGTTTCATAATCATCTTCTTCAGGCAGGTTGAAATGATATTTCTCATTCAGGTAGTCAATTTCAAAACGACCCGATAGAATATATTCATTATATCCGACAATCTTTTCTATGAGATCAGTTGTGTCGTGTTCATCTTCAATGTCTCCTACAATCTCTTCAAGCACATCCTCGATTGTAACCATTCCGGAGGTTCCACCGAACTCATCAACAACAAGAGCTACATTCTTCTTCTCTTCAACAAATAGCTTCAGGAGTTTATTTGCCGGCATCGTTTCCGGAACTATTGCCAGTTTCCGTGTCATTGATTTGATCTCTGAAGGGTTTTTAAATATGTCCTTCAATTCAAAATAGCCTATGATATTGTCTATTGTCTCTTCATATATAAGAATTCTGGAATGTCGGGTTTCAATGAATTTCTCTTTCAGATGCTCCACTGAACTGCCCGATTCAACTGCTTCAATTTCAGTTCTTGGAACCATGCACTCCCTGAGTTTTACATTTGAAAAATCAAGTGCATTCTGGAAAATCCTGATATTGTGATGATCTGGTTCCGACTCTTCTTTGCTCTGATTGCTGATATTGACAAAATGATCGAGATCAACTTTGCTGAAAACAAGATTCTCCTGCTTTTTCTCACCCGGGTTTATTTTGAAAAAGATCCTGATGAACAGATTTGAAGCTGCGAGGGTAAATTTGCTTATCGGGTAAAAAAGGAAAAAGAAAATCAGGGTGGGGATACTTAAAAACTTAAGAAAGAAATTTGGAGAAATAATGAAAAAGGTTTTTGGAAGAAACTCAGCCACAAGAAGGATAATTGCAGTTGAGAGCATTGTATTTATTATAAGGACCAGGAGATCGGAACCCAGTATTGGCGTTAGTAATGTTCCCAGGATTTTGGAGAAAACCAAACCATAAATAACCAGTGAAAAATTATTGCCGATAAGCATTGTGGCAATATACTGACCCGGGTTATCTGTAAAAAGTTTAATTATTCTTGATCCGAATACCCCCTGTTTCCTGTCAAGTTCAATCCGGAGCCGGTTTGAAGCAACAAATGCAATTTCCATACCGGAAAAGAACGCAGACAGAATTATCGCGAATAGTATTATCAGGATTACATTCATACATCAAAGTTAGCTCTTTTTCCTCTGTTTATGCCTTAACCATGCGAATACAAAGCAGATAAGTGCCATTAATGCAAAGATAGGGATTTTGCTTGTGCCACTTGTTATCACGAACCTTATTGCTGCAGCTATACATAGAACACCGGTTGCAATCCAGATTATTTCAAGTACAAGCAGGGAACTATTTCTCATCCTTAAGATATAATGTAGCTGTTACCTTAAAGAATCTTCTATTGGTGAGATGAGAATCTGATTCGAAGCCGATTCCCTGGCTTATTTCATCTTCACTGGTCATTTTCACAAATCTGTCAGTATAAATAAGATCTTTTTCCTGATTCCAGAATAACACTTCAGTTTCAAGCTTTTCGTTCTTCTCATTAATCACCACAACACTATCCCGAAGTTCCCAGAGATTATTATTAGTGCATTTAGCGTATTTTGATGTCACCCGTACTGAATCATTTTTGTTATTGAAAAGAACGACATGTATTCCGGATTTGAATTCAGAATACGGAGGATCAACTTTATCATATTGTTCAAGCAGGGGCGAAGACATTATAAGCTGTATCCGTCCTGAATCATTCAGAACAGTTTTGAAATTCTGTACAGTAAGAGAAGGAAGTGTCAGCAGGTCTGACTTCGAAATGACAGGAATTTTGTTTTCACATGATAAAATCATCATGCTTAGAATAATGATCGCGATAACAGCGGAATGCATTCTGAACTTTGATGATGGACTTATCATAACACGCAGGTGAAATTCTTGACTATCAGATTAATTACAATAACCTGCAAAACTTCTAATCATATTTCCGTTTTTTGAACCAGAAATCGTACAGATTCAAACTGATTCCTATTGAAAGATAGCTTTCACTGTGAAGATTAATACCGGTTTTCCTGGTAAAATCAATATACAGATTCGTCTTTGAGAAGGGATTTCCCTGTATGATAGGCAATGGCAAACCAAATCCTATGCTTGCTCCATACTCTTTAAGTTGTTCTCCGTTGATAATTAAATAATTATCACCGAAATGACCACCAATACGATATTCTACTCTGCTCAGATAACTATAATTTGAAAATTTATCAGGAATGTATTCAGCTCCGAAGAGGAATTCTTTTGTATCTGCAGCATAGCCGGAAGAGCCCGGGATATTTGAAGCTGACCACCTGGTGGTTATGTAGTCTATACCCGTGGTAAATTTGTTTTTCTTTCCGAATGAAATACCAACTCTCATAGTAGGAGGAATATAAGTTTTGGTAGAGTTATCAGCTGAATATGAGATCGTATCAATTACACTGTATGCAGTATACTTCAACGACAACTGGTTATATTTTGAATTAAAATGATTTCCGGAAGTGACTGATGCTCCGATATTAAGAAAGTAATTATTTTTAAATGTGGTTGTATATTGCATTCCATAATCAAAGTTAAGACCATTTATATCCAGATTTTCCGTACTATTATTATGAAAAACATTATAGAAGTCCGAAAAAATAAATTCATTGGTTCTTGCTATTTGCCCTGTAAGAAAAGTCAGATTGGCTCCGACAGATAAATGTTTACCAATCAGAAGACCCGTTCCAACGAAAATCTTGGAAATTCCTCCGTCACCTTCATGATTTATAGTGTACTCTCCTATACTTGGATTATACGCAGGATCAGTTGAAGCAACTGTATTTAATATCTTATAATAGCCAGAACTCACTGGTACTACACCTGCTGCAAAACCCCATCCTTTCGTAAGTGGAAAGCCCATAATAAGATGATGAAAGTCCATATCATTGGATGAAAATTTTGAACTGCCATCAGAAATGAAGTTTCTGCCGTAATCAATACCAAAATCAAAAACAAACGAGATTGTATCGAAGCTGCTGTATGATGCCGGATTTGTAAAATATATTGAGCTGTTATCTCTCATCGCCGTACCGATGCTACCCATACCCAGGCTTCTGAACGATCCTTGCGGTTCGAGTGTACCAAGATTGAACCTTGAATAAGGGGAATCGATGAGCTTCTGACCGGTGGCCGTGTAGGCAAATGAGAACAGAGAGATAAAAATGACAATTATTTGTTTATTTTGCATTGTATTCCAGAATATAATTTAAACCATCAATCACAATATCAGGCATATATGTGACTTGATAATCGATTTTGTCTTTAAGGTATTCACAGTCCCCGCCTGTAAGTATAATATAGAAATCAGAATGTTTATTCTCAAACGTGCGAATATACTCATT
>PLLX01000228.1 GCA_003141415.1 Bacteroidales bacterium | reverse complement strand
CCGGATAAAAGTAGCAGTTCCAAGGTTTAATACAGGACTAATAAATTTTTAAAAATATTGTTCATTATTTATTGATTCTCATCTATTAAATAAAACGAAAATTGGTAAAATCATGCCTAAAAAGAGCCCTGTTCATAGTGACCCTGCTGACTGCCATCTTTCTTAATTGCATCTTTTGATCGGCTGTCAGAGTTGACCTAAACTCGTCTTTCATAACCTTTATTTCCTGCTGTCTGGTTTTTATCATATTAACCTGCTGATCTGTCAGAGATGCTCTGAATGCTTTTATCCTGTCTGAAGGCATCACCCGTGGTGGATCGGTAAGCATGTTTTCTTGTTCCTGCGTAAGAGAGGCCTTGAAAGCTTCCCTTAACTCTTTTCTTTTTTGGAGATCATTTTTTAACATGGCTTTCTGTTCTTTTGTCAAAACTGGTTTCTTCATCTGTGTCCCCTGAATTGGTTGATCAGATTGAATTTGTTCCTGCGCAATCACGATACTACCCGAAAAAACTATTCCAAGCAGGATTGTTATTGCTGGTTTAATTATTGTTTTCATTTTATCTTGTTTTATAGTTATTTATCTCTTTGATATTAGAAAGCTAATAAGGTTTAACGACCTACTTATTTTTTATTTTATTTGTTGAATTAATTATTAGGTATTGGTATTGCTCTATAAATGCAAAAGCCGGACAACTTGATCCCTTTTGACTGCCAAGATTACACTTAACATACAGAACAAAACAACAAGCATTTAGCTCCAACCATGGATGGTCAGTTTATTTCGGCCAACTTTGGTCAAAGGCACTCGCTTTTACAAATAGATGAATGGAATCCTAATCTTCCAGAATGGGATTATTGTTCAAACGAAAAAAAGCCACTACCACTCCAACTATCATAAAGCCTTTCAATTTTGGATGGCAAATTAATGAAGAATGGATGCTGGCAATTTTACAAGGTTGGTAATATTATACTCCATCAATAAATAAATGACTTATTCCTGTTTATGCTGACCTAAATGAAGAAAAAGAAGTGAAACAATTGCCAGAAGAAAGAAGCTGTTAGCAACATGAAAATATTTTATTATCTCCGTTCCGTGTGCCAATCTCCCGAAAAAACCTTGAATTGTTCCTAAAATGACAAACGCGACTGCAATTGCTGAAGAAATCCATGCAATCCAGATAAATGCTTTTATTAATGCTTTCATAAGTTTAAAATTTAAAATAACACTTCTATTTAACCTATATCAAAGATCAACAAATAATTCACACTAATCAATAAATCATTTAGTAATTAGGAGAATAAATAATAATGAAGTGTGGAACTTGGATTCTCATGAATGATGGCTTCAAAACAGCTTAAAAATGGTAATTGTACTTATAACCTCTGCAGATATCTACAGAGGTTGTGAGATCTGATCTAATTTGACTACTATGAAAGTCGGTAAGATTACACTTAACATTCATAACCAAACAACATATATTTAACTCCGGTTTTTGGTGGTCAATATGATCCGGCAGAAAGTGGTCAAGGACCTGGCTTTTCCACTTTTAGAGAGACTTAATTCTTTTTAATCCACACTCTGACATCACCATCAGTCTGACCGGCATCAGCAAAGGGGACCAGTTTCAACTCAACAGGTCTTCCATTGTAAAATGCTTTCATGTTATATATCTGAGAACCAACCCAACCCTTTGGAAGCAATGTTTTTGATAATGACTTAAGGACAGGTGAATTCGTTGTTATGTTATCAAGATCTGTGAATTCAGGATTCAACGCTTGGTCGACTGCCAACGCCTGTGGTCCAATTTTGACGGCAATATAACCTGGGTAACTTTTCCCTCCATCCAAAACCTGTGGATTCATATCGAATGAAACCAAAACAGTTGATTTTGTATTCCATGTTTGCTCAATGTTAAGATATTGTCCGGGTATCCCGTCTAATCTCCTGCCGTCAACACTGACCCTAAAGTTCTTGCACCAGGCAGGCACATGCAAAGCCAATCTGAAATTAGTTTTCACACTCAGATTCATTGTAATAATTACAAGTCCTTCCTCCGGAAATTTTGAATCAATTGTGCATTCAACTGGAACTTCTTTACCATTTTTAGTTAAAATCTTATCTGCTATTTTCCCTGCAGTATATAAGTTAATACTGAATCCATTATCTGTATTTTTTGTATAAGTCAGTTCGGGAATTGCAGCAATGCCCCTGGGAACACTTGCCAGGCAACAATGTCCGTAAATTGTGCAACGGTATGGTTTTTTACCCTGCAAGGCAGTGTAATAGCTAACGCATCCTGTCTGAGGGTTTTCGGCAGCCAATAAATGGTTGTAGATAGTTTTTTCAATTTCGTCAATATATTTTGATTCGCCTGTCAGATTATAAAGTGCCTGACTGAATTGCAGCCATGTAGTAGTTACGCAACCTTCACCCATGTTAACATCATTACTGGCAGGCAAAACAAAATCTTCCTGAAATATTTCCCCCTTGCTAGATGTTCCTGTGATATAAAGTCTATAGGTTGAAATATCTTTCCATGCATTCTCAGCGGCTTTTAATAACTTTTTATCACCTGTCAATTGATACATTTTTACAATACCGGTAAGATTCGACATCATTTCATAAGCCTTTGCGTCAGCAATTTTATTAACCTTACCGATAGTAGTCAAGCTGGAAATAATTTTAGGCCCATTCTTATAATCATAAGCCTTCAGGATATAATAACAAAAATCGAGGTACTTTTTATCGCCGGTATAACGGTATAACTCAGTCATTGGTTCGAGCACACTCGTCGAAGCCATTCCTACATGCGGAGAGGATTCAATAATATTCAGTTGCCCTTTCTTTTCTCCAAAAGTTCTGCATAGCAGATCACCCATTTTTATCGATGCATCCAATGCTGGTTTATAACCAGTAGCCGAATAATAGCTCAATAACCCCAGCAAGTTGTATTTATGTGCCCAAACATCCCAATCTGTCCAATAATAGGCAGGTAAATAGGTTCCCAGGTAACCATCTTCATTTTGACATGCTAATAATATATCAACGATTCTGTCCATTTGGGCTTTTAATTGCTCATTTTTTGAAAAACGCCATGCACGACTAGCTGCATGAAGATATTTTCCGACATATTCTCCAACCCAGGTTTGTTTTCCTGGGCGGTTGTAATAACACTCCAATATGCCGGTCTCATCTATCTTGAGCAATCGTTGAACAAGGTTTGCTTTAACTCGATCATTCAAGTACCCGTTGAGTTTAATGTTTTCTAATGCAAACGGACTGGATTTACCAGGGATAGCGAGCTTCACTATGGGATACTCCAGCTTTTCATCAATCCGGGGAGCTTTCATGTATGAGAAAAGTGTACTGTATTTCAATGTATCTGCAAAGAATTTTGAGAAAAAATAATAATCAATTTTGTAACTGCCGGTTTTTTTTACATTTACATTAACACTATAAGTTGTGTCAGCTTTATTACCAATCGCAATGTTATCTTCTTTTTGAAAGACAACAATCTTGCTTTTAGGTTCATAAACCTTAACCTTTATTGTACCTCCCAGTTTTTCCACAGGGATTTTGAAATTGAAAAGCAAGGTTTTATTAATTTCAGTAGCTCCGGCTGAAGTGAATTCAGATGGTTTATCGTTTGTTTTAATAGTAATATTATCTGAAAGCATCGGATCGTCAATCGAATAAGGACCGTCATACATTCCACCATCACCACCGGAGTCATTCACCCTTACAGCTATGATATTTTCTTTGTCCCAATTAATTATATCATAAGGTATAAGATACACCCTCTGTATATCCCAACCGTTAGTTTCCCCTATCTTCTTTCCATTGATATAAGTTTCCTCATTATCATCAATCTTGCCCAATGAAATACGGACTGCTTTTACAAAAGAGTTGGCCTTTTTAAGTGAGGAAGATATCACAATGCGGGTACGATACCATGCAATTCCGTCAAAATCAGCATAACCCTGAGTTTCCCACGGATTTCCTGTCTGAATTACTTTCCATGAATGATCATCAAAGCCAGATTTTGAATATTCAGGATTATCGCCGGTGTGAAATTTCCACTCCTTTGGTATATCAGTGCTTTCTTTTGATTGCTGTCTGGTGGTACAAGCCATAACAATCATGCTAATAATAATAGTATAAATGACTTTATTTTTCATAGTAAGCTGACTTTTTTCAAATATATGATTTACATCAAAATATCACAAATCTTAAAGGATCAGATATTGATAATAGTAAAGTTTTGGTTATTAGTATAAAAACCGGACATATTGACTCCATCTGTCCAGTCCGAAAACACATAACATACAAAACAATAAAGATTTTACTCCGGCTTTTGGTGGTCAATTTATTCCGGTGAAGGGTTGCCTGAGTGTACTGTATCTACACCAGTGTTGAATGCCTGATATTTGGTTAATTAAGTATGTCTCAGTCATTAGTAGCAGAGATGGTCCGGGCTGCTGACTTTTCCGGCTGATAACTTATTATTGGGATTCCCCGATAATTGAGCTTATTATTTGAAGCAGTATGTATATTTACTAAATTTGACATTACCCCGTTATTTAAAAACAACAATCAAAATGACTAAACGAAGAGAATTTATTAAGAAAAGCCTGATGGGTACTGCCGGGATTGCCATTGGTGGCATGGGATTCAGTTCTAAATCATATGCTTCAATCCTCGGTGCTAACGATCGCATTAACATTGCTGTTGTTGGTATCGGAGGCAGGGGTGCAGAACACATCAACAGCCTATGTGCCCTGAAGGATTCTCACAATGTGCTGTTAAAGACTATCTGCGATGTCGATGAAAAGTTCTTTGCCCCTCGGGCAAAAACAGTATTCGATAAGTACGGCATCAAACCTTTGACAGAATGGGATATGCGTAAGGTTTTCGATGATAAGGATATACATGCAATATCCTTTGCCACGCCCAACTTCTGGCATGCCCTGGGAACTATCTGGGCTTGTCAGTCAGGTAAGCATGTCTATGTTGAAAAACCAAGCTGCCATAATATTTTTGAAGGCAGAAAAATGATTGAAGCATCGCGCAAATACAATGTGCGTGTTCAAGTAGGATTTCAGAACCGCTCGGGTAAAAACCTGAACGAGGCAATTAAATTTCTTCACGATGGAGGTATTGGTGAAATTTATATGGCTCGTGGTCTTTGTCTCAAACCACGTGATTCTTTTGGTATTGCACCAGACAGTGACCCGCCTGCCACTCTTCATTATAATCAATGGTTAGGCCCTGTTACCTGGCGGTCCTATAATGAGAAACGCGGTCATTATAACTGGCACTGGTTCTGGGATACAGGAAATGGAGATACCGGAAATCAGGGACCACATGAGTTTGATATTGCCCGCTGGGGTATGAGCAAAAACGAACATCCCGTTTCTGTTTATTCTGCAGGTGGAATATATGGTATTGATCCCCAGGAGTGCGCCCAGGAAACTCCGAATACTCAGTGTTCTGTATTTAAGTACCATGATGGGAAAATACTTGAGTTTGAGACAAGAGGAAGGTATACTAATGATGAATCAGATATAGGAATACGTATCGGAAATATATTTTACGGCACTGAAGGTTATCTGGAACTTTACGATGAATCCGCCACTCCATGGAAAGCTTTCAGAAAAAGGGGAAAAGTTGCTTTTGCAGGCTCAAAAGAGGGCAGAAGCGAACCGGACGATCCAACTTTTATGGCAGCTCCCGGTGGTTCAGAGCATTGGGCTAACTTTCTTGATGCAATTCGTTCAGGTAAAGATGAAACCCTGAATTGTGACATTAAGGAAGGATATTATTCCTCAGTACTGCCTCATCTGGCAAATATTTCCTATCGTCTTGGCAGGGAATTAAGGTTCAACGGTGAAACTGAAAAGTTTATCAACGATCCACAGGCAGACAAAATGCTCACAAGGGAATATCGTAGTCCTTATATTGTTCCGGAAAAAGTCTGAAAATCAGCGGAACTATTAATATGCTGTAAAAGCCATACACCTTAACCTCTTTTACGCTGCACTGACTGCGGTTGATAAATATAATTAACCATCAAGTATTTAACTCCGGCTTTAGGTGGTCAAATTATTCCGGCCAACTATTGTCAAGGCCATTGGCTTTTGCACGTTAGAAATACTGACCCCCAAAGCAACAACCTTGTATTTAAGAGATCGCACTATTTAATAGTAACTTTCTTAAATCATAGATGTCCGCTCAAAATGTGAGAATTATGTAATTTATTCCAAAAAATATGTAATGGTTTAGAAAATAGTGATAATTACCTTTAAAAGATATTAGGTCACGCAAAAATTCAAAACTTAAAAATGATACCTATGAAAAAAGTAATGATGATGATATTGGCAGTTATTTCCTTGGTCAACCTTGTTAGTGCACAGGATAGCACTACAGATTTACGTAATAATATTATGTTTGGACTAAAAGCGGGTGCTAATTTTTCAAATGTATATGACATAAAAGGTGAGGGATTTGTTGCAGATCCAAAATTTGGTTTTGCCGGAGGGGCTTTTCTATCAATCCCTATAGGAAAATATATAGGCTTACAACCTGAAATATTATTTTCTCAGAAAGGATTCAAGGCAAAAGGTGAAATTCTTGGCATCATTAGCTATGAATATACCCATACCACAAGTTATATAGATGTGCCGTTGTTGCTCGCATTTAAACCAAGTGAAGTTTTTACCTTGCTAATCGGCCCTCAGTTTTCTTACCTGGTGAAACAAAGGGATGTATTGGCTAATACAAGCTTAACACAAGAGTTTAATAATGATAATCTCCGTAAAAATACTTTTTGTTTCCTTGGAGGTGCTGATATTAACCTTAGCAAACTTGTACTTAGCCTAAGAGGCGGGTGGGACATTCAGGATAATAAGGGAGATGGAACATCTTCAAATCCCCGTTACAAAAATGTTTGGTACCAGGCCACTTTAGGATTCAGATTTTAAGAAAACGCTTCCAAACAATTTAATAATAGCCATGGGAAATTTACTTTACATTGTTGCAGTAATTTTAATTATTGTATGGGCAATCGGATTTTTTGCCTATAGTACAGGAGGCATTATACACATTCTACTTGTTATTGCAATTATCGCAATTATCATCAGACTTCTTCAAGGTAGGAGAGCACTTTAAATTAATTAATAATTAAAAGTTTATCATTCAGAGCAGTATCTACATTATATGTCTTTGAAATCTATTATGTGGATTTTGGAACTGCAACCTTAATCCGGACAGAAAGTTAAACTAATCAACTTAACAGATTATGAAAAGAAGAAAGTATGATAAAGTATGATCGGGAGTTTAAACAGATGGTTGTTAACCTCAGTTATAATCGTTACATCCACCAAAACCTAGCAACAATCTGGCAACAAATAGGGCCGAGCGTATAGAAAATGCCCTGCGGGCATTTTTAGTAAAGGAGACAGCCTGCGCAAAGTCTTGAACCAGTGTATGAAAAAGCCGGTTAAAGAAACCGGCTATGTGTTGTCCCGTCAGGTTTCGAACCGGGACGACCGTTAAGAAATTGCCCTGTGGGCAATTTTAGGGAGGAGCCAGACTGCAGGAGTGGCCTTCTGATCCAGAATCATTCATTAATATAATAATCTTAACTTAACACATTGATTATTAAATTTATTGTGTAAAGATAAAATCCTTACATTTCCATTATTTAATACCTGTTATCCCCAAAACCTGGCAAGAAACCTGGCAAGAAATAGAACCCACTTGTTTTTCTGGACGGAGGCTGTTATAAAAGTCATTTTCCTGTATCTAAACTTATTCCTATTGAGTAGAAACTTAGGATGTAATTAATTATAAATGACGGGATATTATTCATTTGTAAATTATTCCTGGTACATTTTTTACTCAGTTACTGTAAAATATATTTGCATAAATGTACATTATGGTATACATTTGTTATTACATACTGTACATAGCATGAATTTAGGTAATAATATAAGACGGTGCCGGTTTGATAAAGACGAAATGTCACAGGAGGATCTGGCAGATGCAATAGGTGTTACGAGGCAGACCATTCATTCAATTGAAAAGGGGAAATTCATACCGTCGACCTTACTGGCATTCAAAATTTCGCGATATTTTGAAAAAAATGTAGAAGAAATATTTTATCTGGTCAATGATGAGACGGATAAGTCACTATATAAAAAGCTAAAATGAAATCCTATGAAGCCTGAAGTTTTACCATCGAAACAAAACACGAAAACTCAGATCATCTCACTTATAACATTGATCTTATTGCTGATTTCGTTTTTGTGGCTGTTTTACAAGATATTTGCTTACGGTGAGATCAGTGAAAGTATTTCATCCCGTGATTCTATATACACTGGAATTGCTATAGGCAATTTCCTGAAGTTTATCCTTCTGATTTTCTTTGGAATCTTATTGTACCAGACTCTTAAAAATAATGTGAGAATCAACTCATTAGCATATTTTATCTTTATCACTGGATTTTTTACCATTCTTTGCATGTTTAGTGACTGGGCTGCTCTGCATGACATTTTTCAAGGTGAACCCGACACAAGTAATGAATGGTCATTTCTCAAGATGGGCTTAATAATTAATTTCATTTTCTATATCATTGGCTTAATTACAATTATTAAAATAAGACGGGAAGTCAGGACATCGCTAACAAAAAGAAAATCGGTAATAGATGAAACAATTTTTGAAGTTATCCAGTACATTGGTATTGTATGCAGTTCAATCGGATTAGGATTCATTCTTTTTGTTTGTCTTGTTTTAAGTCATAATCATCATGTCATATCCAAGTCCGACATTGTAATTACGAATTTATTTTGCCTTGTAATTTTCCTGCCCTATATATCCATTATACTTTATTGGATAATCAAATTGATCCGAGAAGAAAATCCAGAACCCTATGACGAAAAGCAAAAACATGATCTGGCTATGTCAGGACTCATTACCTGGCTTCTGTCTATTCCCATTGTTATAATTTATTTCCTGATTGATAATGGAAGGGTGGGAGAAATATCTAAAATGGTTTATCTGCCACTGTATTTATTTGCCACATTACTAGTATTTTCAATATCGGTCTTACGTAATTTTAAAAAATCATGATCGTCGATTGAAAATCAAACACTAATTGAAAATCAATAACAAAAAATTAACGAGAATGAAAACACATGCAAAAACTCTGATCCTGATCTGTATGGTTTTGGCATTTGTAAGTCTTGTTTGGTTAGGATATAATTCTTCAATGTATCTTCAAATAGAAAAGTTATTTATAAGGCCAAAAATTTTTGTAAATCTGATGTCTGTTGGACTCTTGATTCTTTTCATCAACCACCTTGTAATAATTCTGTCAGCTATTATTAGTTTGAAGAAATCGCCGGGTATATCCTTGGCAGGAATTATTTTAACAGTCTTCGGGGTTATTTCACTAATTTTTTTACTTTTTCATTTGGTGGCATTAGATCAGCTTGAAGAAGATTTTCAATATAAGGACCCATATAGCTCAATGTTAAGATTTGCATGGGCGACACAAATAGTTTTACTCTCCTTCTTTCTATATTCTTTTATTTATTTCATGGTATTATACAAAAACGGAGACAAATATATAACAACAAAAAGCATATCAAGGGAACAAATTTTTGTTGCTATGAACATTATTGGAATTGTTTGTGGCGTTGTGGGCATTTTATTGGTTTTATTTTTTTCACAGGCCTACAATGTTGTCCGACTGAAAATAGCCTATAAGATTATCCCTTACTGTATTGTTCTTTTGCCATATCTGCTTTCATTAGCCGGTTGGGGGATCAGATATTTTAGAGATAAAAGGTCGGGATGGTATGATGAGAAACAATATTCCAATATCAACAGATCAGGGTTAGTTGCATTATTGGTCTCGCTTGGATTGACAATCGGTCTGGCTATCTTCTATTTTCATAAAATTCCGGATGTATTTGGTAAAATTGACATTTCAGGAGTAATTACAGTTTTGTTATTGCCGTTTTATTGTTTTGTAGTGCTTTTTGTATTCTCGGTCACTGCTTTGTATAAATTTAAGAATAATTGATAGCTGGCAAGCTAATGTTTATTGGAATTTTTAATAAGAGCACGTGTAAAAATGAAAGTGTTTTTGGCTTAAAAGTAAAATAGGATTGGATCACTATAATACAGGGATATGGTAACTTCGGTTATAATTTGTCAATCATAAATATATAAAAACATGAGACGAATTTTGTTTATTATCGGGTTAAGTATTACAGCTTTAATTATTTGTTTATTTCTTACTATGCGTATTTGGATTGCACATGGGATAAAGGAAAGAATCAACATTGCTGAAACGCAATATGCTGGCAAAGCAGAAGATGCTTTAATCGCATATTTGTCAGACACATCTCATTCTCCGCAGGATCGTTCAGATGTAGCTATCTGGACATTGGGCCAGATCCGATCAGAAAAGGCATTGCCAATTCTGAAATATCTTTATAAAAATGATCCTGAAGGCAAGACATGTAAAGGTTTCCATAACTCAGTTCTTTGTCAATATGAGATTCATAAAGCAATTGTTTCAATTGAACATAGGTGGTTAGGTGCAAAAGAGAAAAACTGGTTTGGCTCGTGGTCAAGACTCAATAAATAAATTTTTCCGACGCTCTTTTCTATTGAAGTTAGGATATATGAAATCGGAAGGAGTCAACCGTCCAGAAATAAGGGAGGATTTTGGGATGTTTTGAATGTCGATATTCAGGATTTAATAACTTAGTTTAAAATAAATGATTATTATAAAAATAATGACATGAGCCGACATCTATTTATTATTTTTTTTAGCCTTGTTGCTCTGTTTATTTGCTATATGATTTATATACCTATTGGGATCAGGCATGATGTAAAGGAACATATCAATATAGCAAAAAGAAAATATCCGGGTGAAGCTGAAGATGCATTGATAGCCTACCTGTTAGATACAAGTAATTCTCCTTTTAATCGGTCAACTGTGGCAATATGGACATTAGGCCAAATCCGATCAAAGAAGGCTTTGCCAATTCTAAAAGAACTTTATAAAAATGATCCAAAAGGCAAGACCTGTCATGCTAAGCATGATTTAGTTCTTTGTCAAAAGGAGCTTTATGAAGCGATTGATTGTATTGAGCATAACTACGGATTCGGTCTCCCGCTTCCACGCGGGACTCAATAAATAAATCTTTGCCCCTAATTTTATTGTTTGAGGCCAGTAAAGATGTTTTTTAGCCAGGATGGGTCGAATAAATATTATTTAAATCTGATTAAAGAAGGCCCTAGTTGATCTCCCATGTTTTATCCATATCCAGACTCGCCAGATAGTGTTCTGTGACTTGGGGAATAGAACGTCTCATCATTTTTGCCTTTGGTTTTTCGGAGAAGTTGTATTACTGACTCAAAAATATTAATTTTGTAAAAAAAGTAAATGCCAAAGATCTTTGAGTACTTAGGTATATTGATATTCTTCTATTCAAATGAGCATGAGCCAATTCATGTTCATGGGAAATATGATGGGTTTGAAAGTAAGGCAGAGTTTTATATAGTCGATGGAAAGATTGTTGAGATTAAGATAAAGTCAATAAAAGATAGGAAACCTTTAAGTGGAAACAAACTCAAAGATTTTAGAGTGTTCCTGGAAGAGTATGCTGATAAAATAGTTCAAAAGTGGATTGACTACTTTGTTTACCATAAGGATATTGAGTTTGAAAAGATTAATAATCGGATCAAGTGAAAATAACTGAAGAATATACGCACTATAACGTTGATTTTATTGAGATTAAATCAGTCCGGTATATTGGGGATTTTGCTGTTAGAATATACTTTAGTGATGGAGTTAATAAGCTTGTTGACTTTAGACCATTTTTAGAATCATCATTACATCCATCAATCCGCAAGTATTTAGATGAATCAAGGTTTAAGGAGTATCAGATTATAGATGGAAATCTAAATTGGAATGATTATGATATGATTTTCCCAATTGAAGACTTGTATCAGGGAAGAATATAACGATCCCCCAAGAATAATCCAAAAACCTAGCAAGAACCTAGCAAGAATGAAAAAACCACTTACAAGACGTGTCGTAAGTGGTTGATTATCAGTTGTCCCGTCAGGTTTCGAACCTGAACTCTTCTGATCCAGAATCAGACGTGTTGCCAATTACACCACGGGACAATTTTGCGGGGCAAATATAGAAAAATTTCTGTAAAAAAGATTAAGGTACGAAAATTCTTAATCTTTGGTTCCTGATTCCTCGGTAACAGTTGCTGGTTGGTTGTTAGTCAATACCTAAATAACGTTGATACAGAACCGCATACCGCATGTCGCACACCGTAAGCCGGTTTTATTTATTGATCTTCGACCATGTATCCTTAAGCTGCACCGTCCTGTTAAAAACCAGCTTTGACGATGTGGAGTCATAATCGACACAGAAATAACCAAGTCTTTGAAACTGAAACTTTTCGAGCGGCTTTGCCAATCCAAGCGAGGGCTCAACTTTGCAACCTGTGAGGATTTTTAATGAATCGGGATTCAGAAATTTCCGGTAGTCTTCACATCTTTGTCCTGCGGGATCTTCATGATTGAATAACCTGTCATATAATCTTACCTCCGCATCAACAGCATGTTGTGCCGACACCCAGTGCAAAGTTCCCTTAACCTTTTTATCTGATGTACTTTCACCACTTTTTGTATAAGGGTCATAAGTACAATAGACCTCTTCAATTGCCCCGGTGATTTCGTTCTTCTTAAAACCCTCACATTTAATGATATATGCTCCTTTAAGACGCACTTCCATGCCCGGGGCAAGACGGAAAAATTTATGCGGAGGTATCTCCATAAAATCATCCTGTTCAATATAAACCTCCCGGCTGAATGGCACCAGTCGTTTCCCCATCGTTTCGTCTTCAGGATTATTTATGAGTCCGACATTTTCAACCTTCCCTTCCGGATAGTTTTTAATAATAACTTTCAGCGGATTCAAAACACCAAATACTCTGGGGGCTTTTATATTAAGATCTTCACGAATTGCGTGTTCAAGCAGGGAAACATCATTAATGGCTTCGACCTTGGTATAACCAATCAGGTCAACAAACCTTTTTATCGACTCGGGGGTGTATCCTCTTCTTCTCAAACCACATAACGTTGGCATTCTCGGATCGTCCCATCCTCTTACTTTTCCCTCCTGAACCAGTTCTAGCAATTTTCTTTTGCTCATCATAGTATAGTTCAGATTAAGGCGGTTAAACTCGATCTGCCTCGGTCTGTAATCATCGGTTTTAAGCTGATCGATGAACCAATCGTAGAGCGGACGGTGAACCTCAAATTCAAGTGTGCAAAGTGAATACGTGATCCCCTCAAAGTAGTCGCTCTGACCATGTGCAAAATCATACATCGGGTATACAACCCACTTACTGCCGGTACGGTGATGAGATGATTTAATGATTCTGTAAATAATAGGGTCGCGCATATGCATGTTCGGAGAGGTCATATCAATTTTTGCTCTGAGTACATGGCTACCCTCATCGAATGCTCCTTTATTCATTCTATCGAAAAGGTCAAGATTCTCCTTAACCGTACGGTCGCGGAATGGACTCAAAGTACCGGGTTGTGACGGAGTCCCTTTCTGGGAAGAGATCAGATCGGCAGCCTGATCATCAACGTAAGCAAGACCTCTTTTTATAAGATCCACAGCAAAATCGTACAATTTGCCAAAATAATCCGAAGCATAATATTCTCTGTCATCCCAGTCAAATCCCAGCCAATGGATATCTTCCTTAATTGAGTCAATATATTCAACTTCTTCTTTTACAGGGTTGGTATCGTCGAAACGAAGGTTGCATTTTCCCCCGTGTTTTTGTGCCATACCAAAATCGAGACAGATTGCTTTGGCGTGGCCGATATGAAGATAACCGTTAGGCTCCGGGGGAAAACGTGTAATAACCTTCCCGTTATTTTTCCCGCATTTTAAATCTTCAACAATAAATTGTTCAATAAAACTTATTGAGGGTTTAGTTTCTTCTTTTTCCTTTATGATTTCGTCGCTCATCCCAGATAATATTAAGATTACAAAAATAGAATGAATTTGAGATCATCAATCTTTTAAATTTAGATTTTTTCTGTTGATTATCGAATTATGACATCTATAATATGGTCGGAAGGTTCACCGCAGCTCTGAAAGAGCCATATATGAATAACCCCCGTTTTCGCAGAAGGTTATTCATATACTGCCACATTTGTGTCACCGACGGTATCGTCGGGGGGATGAGCTTTTAGGAATAACTTCAAACTTTCCCTTCAGGTCTCAGGTAATCTTTAAGAGTATTGACATATTCTGCGAACTTCTCTCTACCCAGCGGAGTTATACTGCAGAGTGTTTGAGGATAGTTGTTCCTGAATTTTTTTGTCACCTCAATATATCCGGACTCTTTTAATTTTGTAATCTGGATACTTAGATTTCCGGCTGTTGCCCCCGTCTGTTCCCTGATGTATGTGAATTCGGCAACCTCTGAACCGACCAGCAGAGAAACGATTGCGAGACGCAACTGCGAATGCAATATGGGGTCGAGTTCCTTAAATCGTGTCATGATTTACTCTGGTTTTTAACATATATCCCGGAATAAGATAACCAATGAGCACCGCTATCGGCGTGCCTAACGGAGCAAGAGAGGGTCCGGCAAAATTAACAAGAAGCGCCATTATCCAGAAACAGATGCCGCCTATAATAAGGGGTTTGAATTTGATAATGAATCCCGAAAGAAATGTTGGGAATCCTGCAAGTAAGAGAATATATGGAGTGACTGTTTGCATACTTTTCGCCTGTACAATAAAAAGGACGATAGCTGCGAAAAGAAATCCAATCCATGTCCACATATACAGCATCTCGGCATAGGTGTGAACCTTTGCTTTTCGCCCGTTTACAAATCCATAGATCATGGATACAAATGAGCCCGGAATCACCAGAAACCACACAAAATAAGGATGAGAATAACCTGTATATTTTGCAAGAAGCCAGGCGGAAAGGCTGCAAACGGTTAAGAGCCACCCCCAGAAGAGCAGATGAAAACTTCCCTGGTTGATGTTGACTTTAGTTCTGTTGATCATTTCTGTTATGATTTTAAGGCTTTCTTCGCCCGTCATCATTTTTTCCTCGTTTTCCATAATAATGTTTATTTTTATATTTTAGTAACTATGAATGTAAATATGTCACTAATATAAACTAGTTTATAATATAAACCAAATAAATAATGAATTATTTTTTATAAGGTTATTGATTTTCAAGCGACTTATTTAAAAATATAAAACAAATGGGACTTATCCAGATCGAAAATATGGAGTTTTACTCTTTTCACGGTCATTTTAAGGAAGAGCGTATTGTAGGGAACAAGTTTCTTGTGGACCTTATAATTGAAACAGATATGAAGGTACCTGCGGCTAGTGATAACCTTAAAGATGCAGTCAATTATCAGAGAGTATACGATATTGTTAAATCACAAATGGAGATGAAATCGCATCTGCTTGAACATATCGCCGGGAGGATTCTGGATGCAATCTATGCCGAGATGGAGGGGGTAGAGAAGATAACAGTTAAAGTTTCGAAAATGAATCCTCCTATGGGCGGAAAGATCGGTTCGGTTAATGTTGTTATGAGCCGATAATTGCTCTTACCGGTAAATTCTATGATATTACCGATTTTTTCATTGAATAATAGTCTTTATTGAATTCCTTTGCAAATTATTGCAAATAAATATGGATAAAGCTATTTCCTCAATTGCAAAGGACAGAAATCCTAAGCCCAGTATATTTAGTTTACTGAAGCCATACTCAGGATTAGTGACCGTTTTAATTATTATGGCACTGCTGGGTAGCGGCATTAACATTTTGATACCGAAAATTATTGCCCATGGAATTGATGCTTATTCATCAAATCATTTTGATGCCCGATCGATAGTTTTTCAGTTTCTGGCAGCTGGCACAGCTATATTTATTTTTACTTTCCTGCAAAACATTATTCAGGTATATGCCTCAGAAAAGGTAGCTAAAGATTTACGCACTCAACTCTCCGATAAAATTTCATATCAGAGTTATGCCTATGTCCTTAAGTCGAACCCTTCCAAACTGTTAACAAACCTGACATCTGATATTGACTCTGTAAAAATGTTTGTTTCCCAGGCATTTGTTACTATTATCTCCTCGGTGTTTGTTATTGTTGGTACTTCCATCCTGTTGATTTCGATAAACTGGAAACTGGCATTAACTGTTATTTCGATAGTTCCTGTTATCGGTGGGACATTTTTTATAGTATTAAGGAAAGTGAGGGTTTTGTTTAAAAGAGGCAGGGAGGTTATTGACTCTCTCAACAAAATTATTAACGAAAGTATAATGGGTTCGGCATTAATAAGAGTCCTGAACTCCCAACAGCCCGAAAGTATGAAATTTCTGGAATCCAATTTAGAGTCGCGCAATCTTGGATTGTCTATTTTGCGGATGTTTGCAACGCTTATACCTGTTATTATGTTTGTTGCTAACCTGGCAGTAGTCACAATACTTGCCCTGGGAGGACAGTTTGTTGTTGCCGGCACAATGTCGCTGGGTAATTTTGCAGCCTTCAACAGTTATCTTTTGCTCTTAATCTTTCCGATTCTTATGATTGGTTTTATGAGTAACATAATCGCTCAGGCTTCTGCATCATATGTAAGAGTAAATGAGGTTTTAGAAGCCCCTGTAACAGATGAAACGGGTACTATTGCAACCAATATAAAGGGAGATATCCGTCTGAAAAATGTTTCACTTTTTTATGGAGATAAACCTATACTTAAGAATATTTCATTTTCAATGAAAGCCGGAAGTAAAACTGCAATTATTGGACCTACAGCAGCAGGCAAGAGCCAGTTATTATATTTGCTGACAAACCTGATTTCTCCAAACTCCGGCTCAATAGAATTTGATGGGATAAGCGCTGAAAAATATACGAAAGAATTGTTCCATAGTCAAATTGGCTTTGTTTTTCAGGATAGTGTAATTTTTAATATGAGCCTTCGGGAGAATATTGCTTTCAATGATAAGGTTACCAGTGAGTCTTTGGAAAAAGCCATTGCAACAGCTGAATTAACAGATTTCATTGAATCACTGCCTCAAAAACTTGATACAATTGTATCGGAACGGGGTACCAGTCTGTCGGGCGGACAGAAACAGCGGATTATGCTGGCCCGGGCGCTTGCAATAAATCCTAAAATTCTCTTGCTAGACGATTTCACATCGCGTGTCGACAAGAAGACGGAAAACAAAATCCAGTGCAACCTCGAAAACAATTATCCTGGTCTTACATTTATATCTGTTACACAAAAAATTGCACCGGTAAGGCATTTTGAACAAATCATACTACTGATGGAAGGCGAAGTTATTGCTACCGGCACGCACAAAGAACTAAAAGAGAGCTCACCTGAATATATTCAGATTTACAGCTCACAAAGAAGCACACAACACTATGAATTATAATTTAAATCAACCATCAGATAAAGCGGAGCAGAAAACATCTAATCTCGCATCGCTCCGGAAATTGATAACTCTTATCGGTGAAGAGCGTCGTAACCTGACAATAGCTTTTGGCGCAATCTTCTTAAATGCAGGATTAAGTTTGCTTGGTCCATATTTGATCGGCTACACTATTGACACATATATCCAGACAAAGCAATATCATGGTGTGCTTGTATTTGCCGGGATTCTTCTTGCAGTTTATGTTTTGGCTTTTATTGTAAACTATATTCAAATGCGCATGATGGGCGGCATCGGGCAACGAATGCTGTACAGTTTACGCAACGCTGTATTTAATAAGCTTCAGGATCTTCCTGTTGACTTTTTCAACCAGAACAAAGCCGGTGACCTCATATCGCGTATAAATAATGATACAGATAAGGTAAACCAGTTTTTCTCCCAATCTCTCATGCAGTTTATTGGCAGCATTTTCACTATGACAGGTGCAGGCATCATCCTCTTATGCATAAATCTTCCACTGGGTCTGGCAGCCCTGACTCCGGCACTGATAGTCTGGATATTTACTAAATCTACTTCGCCATGGGTAAAACGCCGGAATGCAGACAGCGCGAAAAGTACCGGTAATTTAAGCGCTGAAATACAGGAAAGCTTAGCTAACTTTAAAGTAATTATAGCATTCAACCGCCGTGACTATTTCCGCAAACGCTTTGAAGAGGCTAACAAGCATAACTACACCAAATCAGTACAGGCCGGAATAGCAAATAACGTGTTTATGCCGGTATATACTCTGGCCGCTAATATCGGCCAGCTCATAGTACTCTCGCTGGGAATTTATTTAATTGTAAAGGGACATTTTTCGATTGGCTTACTTATTAGTTTTATTGCTTATGTAACCAATTTCTACAACCCATTACGACAGCTTGCATCATTGTGGGCAAACTTTCAGGTGGCAATGGCAGGGTGGGACCGCATTTCCCTGTTATTATCGCTTGAAACCAATTTACATGTAATGGACGATCCCAAATGCGAAACAGCCTCTTCATACCTTCATTTTCGAAATGTATCGTTCAAATATCCTAATGGCAAAGAGGTTCTGCACAAGGTAAGCTTCGATCTTGAACGGGGGAAAACCTACGCGTTCGTTGGTCCGACAGGTGGAGGTAAAACCACCACAGCATCACTCATTGCCAGATTATACGATGCAACCCGGGGAACTATCTTGTTAGATGGGAAAGACATCCGTTCTTATATACCTGAAGAGCGTACCAGGAAAATTGGATTTATTCTTCAGGAACCTTTTCTGTTTTCAGGTACTATTCGGGATAACATTTTATATGGGAATCCGGAGTATAATAAATTCTCCAACACACAACTTTCGGAAGCTATTTCGGAAGCCGGACTCGAAAGCCTGCTTGCCAGATTTGATCAGGGGCTTGACTCAAAAGTACAAACTACAGGAGAAGGTATAAGTTTAGGACAGAAACAGCTCATCGCTTTCATGCGCGCCGTTCTTCGTAAGCCTGAATTACTTATATTGGATGAAGCCACTGCCAACATTGATACAGTTACTGAGCAACTGCTCGACACTATACTCAAAAAACTTCCCGAATCGACCACCAGGGTAATTATAGCTCACCGTTTGAACACTATAGAAAACGCCGATGAGATTTTCTTTGTAAATACCGGTAAAGTTATCCCTGCAGGTTCATTCAGTGATGCTATTAATCTGCTTCTGCATGGGAAGGTAGAAAGCTAGAGTTTCAGGTTTCTATGACAAACTAAATAAATACTAAGTGCACTAATTTTTTTTTGAATTTATTGGTGGCTTATTTGATGAAAGAAGATTTTAAAATTTAACTACAATTTCCCGGATCTCTTAGATAAATTGTATTTTATCATCTTTGACTTTTATAAATTTTTGAGATATTAGTTAATCTTTTGCTTTACCTTTGTTATCTTGAATAATAAATCCTAAAACATTAGTTTCAATTCCGGGAAAATTAAATGAACTAAGTCTATAATCTATAGATGCCTGTCACAGTTGGGAAATATGTGAATGATGTAACTTTTTCTTAAAGTTATGTAATCCTCATAGTGTTGCAGAAACTTAATTTTAGGTCACTCATCTTTCATAAATGTATATGAGAGAAAACAATAGTATGAATGTGCCGGAACTGTAAGGAAAACAACAGATAAATATTTAATAAAATACAGATGAGCCCGGAGTTTAAGAGATTATTGAAAAGAAAATTAGAAAATTATGAAAACAATTATCGTTCCACTTGATTTCTCGGATGAGTCATTAACAGGTCTGAATCTGGCATTAATGCTGGCTAAAAAAACCGGAGCAAATATCCAATTGGTTAATGTCATAGGAAAGAATACTGGTGACAATAAGGAATTGATTGAAAAGGAGAATCAACTCGCAAAAATGAAATTTGAAGAAATTCTCCAAAAATGCAGGGAGAAAGGCAACATAAATTGTGCCTTGAATTACACAATTAAAGAAGGTAAGGTATTTAAGGAAATAGCAGATCTGGCCGATAAGTTTGATGACGTAATTACGGTCCTTTCAACCCATGGTGCATCTGGTTTTGAAGAATTGTTCATTGGAGGTAATGCCTACAAAATAACCTCTCATTCGAGGAATCCGGTGATCACAGTAAGAAGAAGCAAAATATCTTTAAATATTGATCAAATAGTATTACCCCTGGATATTACTTTTCAGACGAGGGAAAAGGTTCCATATACTGTTGAGCTGGCAAAAATATTTAGTTCAAAAATTCATCTGCTTACAATAAGATTATCAAATTTAAATAGTATTGAGAAAAAGCTACATCAATATGCCGAACAGGTGGCTTCTTACCTTGAGACTCATAAAATTCCATATACGGTCGAACATCTTCATGGCGACAACCTGACAGATTTAACTCTTGATTATTCTCAATCAGTTGATGCTGACCTGATTTCCATTATGACCGAGCAGGAGAAGAGTGCTTCCAATTTGTTGTTAGGTAATTTTGCACATCAAATGATAAACAAAGCTTTTATTCCTGTTTTATTATTTCCTAATTATCATTTACGCATATCAGCAGAAGATATCTGGAGTTTGGGAGCATTTAATGCCTGAGTACGCTTTTCGGACAGGATTAGAAAGTTTATAGTTTTAGCATAATCAAAAAAACCGGGTATCATCCTGGTGCGGTTATTTGGAATATGTGGTTGACATAATAAAACTTGTATGATTGGTATCTATGAATAATTACAGAAACTAAAATATAAATTAAAAGATACAACGAACATGAAAACAATTAAAATGAATAAAGTATTGATAGCACTCGATTATAATCCAACTGCGCAAAAAGTAGCAGAAGTAGGTTTTTCAATGGCAAAATCAATGAATGCTGAAGTAATATTGCTTCATGTAATAACAGATCCTGTGTTTTATTCCACTGCAGGATATTCTCCTATAATGGGATTTACTGGTTATGTCTATACTGGTGTGGTGCAAAAAGATAGTATTGATGGACTGAAAAATGCATCTCTGCAATTTCTTTATAAATCAAAACAACACCTTGGTGATAAAACAATTCAGACACTAGTTAAAGAAGGCGATTTTGCTGATTCTATTTTAGAGACTGCAAAAGAGATACAAGCAGATATTATTGTTGTTGGATCTCACAGCCGGAAATGGCTGGAAAATATAGTAATGGGAAGTGTTACAGAAAAAGTTCTGCATCATACCTCAATACCACTTTTCATTGTTCCGACTAAAAAGCAAAATTAACTCAGATTCAGTCATTAATTGACAGCATAACACGTTATGTTTTCTACTCCTGAAATGGTATGAAATAATCATTTTCATCCAAAGAAATTTGAATAATATCATGACAGAAAAAACAGATATAAGAAAACCCGGTTACTGCTTCTTGCCATCGGATCTCGAAGGGGTCGATTCTCTTGCAGAGCTTGCTCTTGATATGCGCTGGTCTTGGAACCATTCTGCAGATGATGTCTGGCGGCAACTTGATCCTGCACTTTGGGATCTCACACATAACCCATGGGTAGTCCTGCAAACAGTTTCAAGGGACCAATTTCAGAACGTAATGTCCGACCCGGTCTTTCGTAAAAAAGTAGATATTCTCTTACAATCTAAAAAGCATGCAAATACTTCTCCAGCCTGGTTCCAGCAAAACTATCCGGAGTCTCCACTTACATGTATAGCTTATTTTAGCATGGAATTCATGTTAAATGAAGCTCTCCCAATTTATTCCGGTGGCCTGGGCAATGTGGCCGGCGATCAACTCAAGGCTGCCAGCGATCTTGGAGTTCCTGTAGTTGGAGTTGGGTTACTATATCAACAGGGCTACTTTCGCCAGGAAATTGACCAAAATGGTGACCAACAAGCTCTTTTCCCGTATAACGATCCCGGACAATTACCTGTTATTCCCCTGCGTCAACCCAATGGGGAATGGTTACGATTGGAAATAGAGTTACCGGGTTATTCTGTCTGGTTGCGTGCATGGGAGGTACAGGTGGGCAGGATCAAACTTTATCTGTTAGATAGCAACGATGCTGCAAATTTCCCTGTTCATCGGGGAATAACAAGTGAATTATACGGTGGGGGACCTGAGCTACGGCTTAAACAGGAATTGGTACTCGGAATTGGAGGATGGCGTTTACTGAATGCTCTTGGTATTCATCCACAGGTATGTCATCTAAATGAGGGGCATGCAGCATTTGCGATATTGGAACGTGCTTTTAGTTTTATGAAGGATACAGGGCAACCATTTGATGTTGCAATGGCAGCTACACGAGGGGGCAACCTCTTTACTACTCATACAGCAGTATCAGCAGGATTTGATCAGTTCTCACCGAATCTCATCGGGCAATATCTCGGTGAATATGCTGAGCAGAAACTTGGCATTACCCGTCAACAATTGTTAGCTTTAGGCCGGGAGGACCCCGGGAACGAATCTGAAAAGTTCAATATGGCTTACCTGGCTATCAGAGGCAGCGGAGCTGTAAATGGAGTAAGTCGCCTCCATGGAGAAGTTAGCCGTCATATCTTTGAACCTCTGTTTCCAAAATGGCCAATAACCCAGGTACCTGTTGGATATATAACAAATGGTGTGCACATGCCAACATGGGACTCGAAAGAAGCTGACGATGTATGGACGGAATTTTGTGGCAAGGACCGATGGCTTGGAACGAATAAAAACCTGGAGCAGGATATTCGTCATGCTTCCGATGAAAAGCTATGGGAACTGCGTACCAATGCAAAAAAAATGCTCATCGAATTTGCCCGTAATTATTTTTCGAAGCAATTACACGGCTCAGGTCATTCGTCCGATTCAATTGAACGGGCAAAACATTTATTTGATCCAAACATTTTAACACTGGGTTTTGCAAGACGTTTTGCAACCTACAAACGGCCCAATTTATTACTACATGATCCTCAACGCTTGCTCAGGTTATTAACAAATAATAAGTTTCCTGTGCAACTTATTATTTCGGGCAAAGCCCATCCCGCTGATCAGGAGGGCCAGGATTTAATAAAAGAATGGGTATATTTTATCCGGCAAAATGGTGTTCATCCGCCTGTAATATTCCTTAGTGACTATGATATGCGTATTTCAGAAAATCTTGTACAGGGTGTTGATGTTTGGATCAATACACCACGTCGTCCATGGGAGGCCAGCGGAACCAGTGGTATGAAAGTTCTGGTAAATGGAGGCATTAACCTTTCGGAACTGGATGGTTGGTGGGCTGAAGCTTATACACCTGAAGTGGGTTGGGCGTTGGGAGATGGTAATGAACATGGTGACGATCCGGCCTGGGACTCCAGAGAAGCCGAACAACTTTATAATTTACTCGAACAGAAAGTAATACCTGAATTTTACAACCGCAATGAAAAAGGAATCCCTGTTGCCTGGATATCACGCATGAGAGAAAGCATGGCACAATTAACACCCAGGTTCTCCGCCGACAGGGCGGTGCGGGAATACACAGAGAAACAATATCTGCCTGCTGCAACAGTATATCTTAAGCGCTCTGCAGATAATGGTAAAAAGGGAAAGCAAATTGCAGACTTGCTGCATAAACTTGATCAAAAATGGGATTTGATGCATTTTGGTGAGTTAAAGTTCGTGACTACTGAGAACTATCATAAAATAGAGGTTCAGATTTACTTCAATGATCTTGACCCGGATACATTGCAGATTGAGCTATATGCCAACGAAATTAATGATAGAGATCCGATTGTACAGAAGATGTCACTAGGAACAAAAATTGAAGGAACAAACAATGGGTATTATTATAATGCATCGGTATCTTCAAAGCGTCCTGCAACAGATTATACTCCAAGGGTAATACCGAACTTTCCTGGTGTTTCAATTCCTCTGGAAACTAATCTGATTCTCTGGCAACATTAAACTTTGAATGATGGGAAAAACGAATTCAAATAAGGGATATGAAATTGGCATGAACAAATCAATTCCGGTAACAACATTGTTTTTAGATATAGGTGGGGTAATGCTTTCCAACGGGTGGGGACATGAGTCACGGAGATCAGCTGCTGATGTTTTTAATCTGGACTATAATGATATGGATGATCGGCACCATGTCATTCAGGTTACCTATGAAGAGGGAAAGATTCCACTGAGTGAATACCTCAAAAGAGTAGTGTTCTACAAAAAACGCTCTTTCACAGTGGGTCAATTTCGGGAATTTATGTTTTCGCAGTCCACTTCTAACATAGAGATGATTGAGTATGTACGACAGTTGAAAGACAAGTACAAACTGAAAATAGCTGTGGTCAATAACGAAGGACGGGAGTTGAATGAACACAGAATAAAGAAATTCAAGTTGAATCAGTTTGTTGATTTTTTCATATCCTCCTGTTTCGTCCATTTTCGAAAGCCAGATGCAGATATTTTCAGGGTAGCACTAGATATAGCACAGGTTCCGGCCGAACATGTTGTATATATTGAAGATGTACAGATGTTCGTTGATGTTGCAAGGGATTTAGGAATTCGAAGTATCCAACATAAGAATTATTTATCAACATCCTCAGAATTAGCCGCTTTGGGTCTGAAAATCGGGTAAAAGGAAGAGAGTCATTCATGAATAAAGATCAGTCTTGTATATTAACCATTAATGGTGGCTCATCTTCTATTAAATTTGCACTTTATAAGGTTGGTGATATACCAACTCGGCTATTTCATGGAAAAATTGACAGGATAGGTCTGAAAGATTCAACATTGACTTTCAATAATGACACAGGAGATAAGCAAGCTACTCTTAAAGCAGGAGTTTCCGATTATCACTCCTCTGTAACTTTTCTGATGGATTGGCTCGAAAAACAGGATATATTTTCTTCTGTCATGGCTGTGGGCCATCGCGTGGTTCATGGTATGAATCATACTGGTCCCGAGCTTATTACACATGAATTGCTTGATGAACTTCATCGTATCGCGCCTTACGATCCTGATCATTTGCCGGGTGAGATTGAATTGATAGAGGCTTTCAGGCGGCGTCATCCAAAACTTCCCCAGGTGGCTTGTTTTGATACGGCATTCCATAGCTCCATGCCCCGTATAGCTAAATTGCTTCCGATTCCCCGCCGTTTCGACTCGATAGGGATAAAGAGATACGGTTTCCATGGGTTGTCTTATGCATATTTAATGGAGGAACTAACTCGTATTGCCGGAACAATAGCATCACAAGGCCGTGTTATATTGGCTCATCTTGGCAACGGAGCAAGCATGGCT
Source organism: Bacteroidales bacterium (assembly GCA_003141415.1). Classification (GTDB taxonomy): domain Bacteria; phylum Bacteroidota; class Bacteroidia; order Bacteroidales; family VadinHA17; genus LD21. The sequence continues at coordinate 10,458 of PLLX01000228.1, read as the reverse complement.
GCAGTACTCAACAGTAAAAGCATTGACACAAGCATGGGCTTTACACCTGCCGGAGGACTCATGATGGGTTCAAGACCTGGTGACTTGGATCCCGGAGTCGCATGGTACATGATACTATCAGAAAATATGACACTTAAGCAGTTCAATAATCTCATCAATCATGAATCAGGTCTCCTAGGCATTTCTGAAACCAGTGCTGACATGCGCGATTTGCTCGCACAGGAAACCCATGACATACGGGCGGTGGAAGCCGTGGCATTATTTTGCTATCAGGCAAAGAAGTGGATAGGAGCTTACGCTGCTTTACTTGGCGGACTGGATACGCTGGTTTTTGCCGGTGGAATTGGTGAAAATTGCCCGATCATCCGCTCTCGCATTTGTGAAGGGTTGGGATTTCTTGGAATAGAGATTGAAGAAAAACGAAACATGTCAGGCGCCCCGCTTATTTCAATAGATAAGGGGCAGGTCAGTGTCCGTGTCATTCACACAGATGAGGAATTGATGATAGCTAAAACAGTTAACAAATTATTAAACTTAATATTGAAATGAAACATGATAATGAAAACAAAAAAAGTTTCTGAAAAGAAAAAAATTAAGTTAGTAAAAAAGGGGTTTGAAGTGGCTATTGTTACAAAACCGGGAAAGATGGATTTAAAGGAGAAACCCTTATCTCATGAACTTCTACAAAAGATGAATGCCTATTGGCGCGCTGCCAACTATCTGTCGGTCGGCCAACTCTACTTATGTGACAACCCTTTGCTTAGAGAGCCTCTGAAGCTGTCACATGTGAAGTCGATGCTACTCGGACATTGGGGCACCACACCCGGACAAAACTTTATCTATGTGCATTTGAATCGTGTAATAAGGAAGTACGATCTGGATATGTTCTACATTGCAGGTCCCGGTCACGGTGGCCCGGCTCTGGTAGGAAATACTTACCTCGAAGGCACATATAGTGAAATTTATCCGAATATCAGTCAGGACGAAATTGGGTTGAAAAAGCTGTTCACGCAATTCTCGTTTCCAGGTGGAATTCCAAGTCATGTTTCGCCAGAGTGTCCGGGATCTATTCACGAGGGTGGAGAGTTGGGGTATTCTCTGAGCCATGCCTTCGGAGCTGTTTTCGATAATCCTGAACTGATCGTTGCATGCGTTATCGGTGACGGTGAAGCAGAGACAGGGCCACTGGCAACAGCATGGCACTCCAATAAATTTCTCAATCCGATCACCGATGGAGCCGTACTACCTATACTTCATCTCAATGGCTATAAAATAGCCAACCCAACCGTGCTCGCACGTATTACCCATGAGGAGCTTGATCAATTGCTCTGCGGTTATGGCTGGACACCTTACTATGTGGAAGGGGATGAACCTGAAAAGATGCATCAACTTATGGCCAGTACTTTAGAAAAAGCCATTGAAAGTATTCGTCAAATACAAATAAATGCGCGAGACAAAAGCGATGCTACCCGACCTCGCTGGCCTATGATCGTTCTCAATTCACCCAAAGGCTGGACCGGACCGAAAGAAGTCGATGGGCTACAAATAGAAGGTACCTTTCGTGCTCACCAGATTCCATTACTGGTGGATTCAGGATGTACTGATCATCTAAAGCTCCTTGAAAACTGGATGAAAAGTTATAAACCCGAAGAACTCTTCGATAAGAGTGGTCGTCTTTTGCCTGAATTGGCTGAACTTGCGCCCAAAGGTGAACGAAGAATGGGATCCAATCCACATGCCAACGGCGGATTATTACTACGAGATCTGCTCATGCCTGACTTTCGAAACTATGCAGTGAATGTGCCGTCACCGGGATCAGTTCAGGCTGCCGATACACATTTACTCGGGGAATTCCTTCGCGATGTTGTTAAACTTAACAGGAAGCAACGAAATTTTCGGATTTTCGGCCCTGACGAGACACTTTCCAACCGGTTGAATGCTGTTTTCGAAGCCACTAAACGGCAGTGGGAAGCCCGTACAATAGAAAATGATGAGTTTCTTGCATCCGAGGGCCGGGTAATAGAGATGCTGAGCGAGCATCAGTGTGAAGGTTGGCTCGAAGGATATTTACTTACGGGAAGACACGGATTGTTTAACTGTTACGAGGCGTTCATTCATATAATCGATTCGATGTTTAACCAGCACGCCAAGTGGCTGAAAGTCAGTGCAGGATTGCCATGGCGGCGGAAAATTGCATCGCTAAATTACCTTCTCGCATCCCATGTTTGGCAGCAGGCCCATAATGGCTTTACTCATCAGGACCCCGGCTTCATAGATCATGTGGTAAACAAGAAGGCCTCTATAGTGCGTGTTTATCTTCCACCAGATGGCAACTGTCTCCTATCAGTTTGGGATCATTGTCTTAGGAGCCGGCATTATGTTAATGTAGTTATAGCAGGGAAATACCTGGCACTTCAATGGTTGACTATGGATGCCGCCATAGAACATTGCACCAAAGGGATAGGAGTCTGGAAATGGGCCAGTAGTGATCACGATATGGAACCTGACGTAGTGATGGCATGTTGTGGCGACGTGCCTACGTTAGAGACCCTGGCCGCTGTTTCAATCCTTCGTAAACATTTACCTGATCTGAAAATCCGTGTTATCAATGTTGTTGATCTCATGAAACTGGAACCGAATACAGAGCATCCTCATGGACTAAGTGATCAGGAGTTCGATGCCTTATTCACTAAAGACAAGCCAATTGTCTTCGCCTTCCATGGCTACCCCTGGCTGGTTCACCGATTAACTTACCGTCGTACTAATCACGAAAATATGCATGTCAGGGGCTATAAGGAAGAAGGCACCATTACAACTTACTTCGACATGACAGTTTTGAATGATCTTGACAGGTTTCACCTGGTACAGGATGTGATAAACCGGCTGCCACAGTTGGGTGTCAGAGGTGCCAGACTCAAGCAGTTGGTAGGGGACAAGCTCATCGAACATAAACAGTACATTGATAAACATGGACAAGACATGCCTGAGATTCTTAACTGGAAATGGAATACTGACAAAATATAGAAAAAGGAAACGATATGGATACCGGAAAAATAATGCGTATAGGCATAGCTGCTGACCATGGTGGGTTTGAGTTGAAAGTACAACTGTCTGCAGCCCTTAAAGTCGCTGGATATGAGGTGGAAGACTTCGGCGCTAATAAGTTGGTAATTGGTGACGACTACCCTGATTTTGTAGTGCCTCTGGCAAGGGCAGTAGCGAGCCGTGAGGTCGACAAAGGCATTGCCATCTGTGGCAGTGGGGTTGGAGCTTGCATTGCGTCGAATAAGGTACCAGGAGTACGAGCGGCACTGATCACGGATTTCTTCTCTGCTCATCAGGGAGTGGAGGATGATGACATGAACGTTATGTGTTTGGGAGGACAAGTCACGGGATATGCCCTGTCCTGGGATTTAGTCCAGACATTTCTTAATGCCCATTTCACGGGAGCTGAAAGATTTAGTCGACGCCTTGCTAAAATGGCAGCTTTGGAAAAAGAGATGAAGCGGTAAAAGAGAAAATTTCTTCATTTATCTTTCAACAGACAGAACTGAAAACAATGAATTGATTATTGATAAAATCAGGGAGGTATAATAGATGAGTTTAAAAGAGATTATAAAAACTGCAAAGACATTGGTTGCCGACGACAAAGGCCTGTTAGCGATTGATGAAAGTACTGTAACATGTAATAAACGATTTGCCGAATCAGGGATTCCTCAAACTGAGGAGTTCCGGCGTACTTATCGGGAAATGATTATAACTACACCGGATTTGGGTAAATGTATTAGTGGTATAATCCTCTATGACGAGACGATCAGGCAGAAGAAAAAAGATGGGACTTTATTTGTTAAAGCCATCACCGATGCTGGAATCATTCCTGGAATCAAAGTTGACATTGGAGCAAAGGACATGGCAGGTCACCGGCGAGAGAAAATAACCGAAGGTCTGGACGGATTGCGCGACCGCCTCAGGGAATATTTTCAAATGGGAGCCCGTTTTGCCAAGTGGCGCGCTGTGATTACCATAGGTAATGGCATTCCAAGCCGTGGTTGCATAGAGGCTAATGCGCAGGCTTTGGCCCGTTATGCCGCATTATGCCAGGAAGCCGGACTGGTCCCCATCGTAGAGCCGGAAGTGCTCATGAATGGTGAACATACCATGGAACAGTGCTTTGAAGTAACAGAGGAAGTCTTGCGAACTGTTTTCAACCAGCTTTATATTCAACGTGTTACACTGGAAGGTATGATCTTGAAACCAAATATGGTTCTTCCCGGATTGACCTGTCCTAAACAAGAATCAGTGGAGGCGGTAGCCGATGTAACGGTGGAGTGTCTCTTGAGAGCTGTCCCTGCTGCTGTTCCCGGGATTGCTTTTTTGTCTGGCGGCCAATCTGGTGAACTGGCTTCAGCGCGTTTGAATGCTATGAATGTCAGATTCAAGTCGCTATTACCCTGGGCGCTGGCTTTTTCGTTTGCCCGTGCCATACAGCAACCGGCTTTGGAGATATGGCATGGTGAGGAGGCCAATGTGTCAGCAGCACAACAGGCTCTGTATCATCGGGCAAGCTGTAACAGGGTTGCACGACGCGGTGGATACACTTCCTTAATGGAAAAGACTCAAAATGATAACATGTAACTCAGGAAACCTGTTGTTGAGTAACGAAAGTAGAATTTATAAGCAAAAATAACATGTTTAAGTAAAAAATGAAATTATGGAAAAGAATTGGTTTATCCTGATATTATTTGTTTTAGTTTCCATTGCATTAATAATCTTACTGATTAAAAAAAATCATAAAGACAGAAAGGGCCTATTCAAAAAAATGCCCGGAGACTATTCAGATCCAAAAAAAGTTGATTCTGAATTTGATTTTAAGGATTAATAAAAAATCCAACCATAAGCCAAAGACATTCACAAACTAGAGTGATCGCAACTTTAGAATGGATGAAAATTTGAGGCTGATTAATCTAATTAACGAATTAAATCCGGACTCTGACACATTGTACTTTAGTATCTACTTTCTAAAACCGGAAATATCAACTACAGATAAAAGGCATTTTTTGTCATCACCTGTAACAATACCTTCCATATAAGCTGAGCATAATGGATTACCATTATATCCAAGTTTCACCTCACATGATTCTTTGCCCTTTTTGGAATAGATTTTGCTGAAAAACTTGTCAAATACTGGTCGGGAATCTTCAGAGACAAAAAGCTTAAAGTTGGTGTTAACCAAACTATATCGCTTATCCCCCAGCATTTCGGCACCCGTAAAGTTCAGCTCAAATATACTTCCATCAGGATCGAGTGTAAAATAGCCCATCGGAGCAAAATCGTATAACATGGTGTATTTCTTAAGAGCTGCTTCTGCTGTTGCGTTTGCCTGAATCAGCTCATCATTCTGCATTTCTAATTCTATCTGGTGAACCTGAAGTTCATGAAGTAACTTAATAGCGTCAGTTTCAATGATGAGCTTGTCCATTTTATCCTGCTTCTTTTTTAATAATTCTTCTGCATTTCTACGAAGCATCTGATCATCTGTAAAATTCCGTTTTTCTTTATTCATTTTGTTCTGATTTTTTTAATGATAATATCATTCCACTTGGCACCTTAAAATTATCAAGCAGTACAACTACAGACCAGTCAGCTTCATTTTTTTTACCTTCTGCCGTTATTAACTGCATTTTGAATCTGGTATCCAGCGATTCATTCAATATTCTGTTCATTTCGTTTTCAGTCTTTTTCCTTAATGATTCAGGAATAAACATGTGAATATAATTTTTGTTAATAATCTCCTTTTGTTTTCTTCCTAAATATCGTTCTGCAGATGTATTTACCTCAAGTATTTTCCAATCGGCCGACAATTTAATAATAATATCTGAGGATGAACTCAGGAGCAGACAATTCATCTGTTCTGTTTCATGAAGTTTTACTTCAACCTCCTTAAGATCAGAGATGTTGAAAAAGGTTATGACAACACCGTCTATTTTGTCGTCTAATGTACGATAAGGCATAATACGAACGGAATACCAATGTCCGTCTTTAGTAGGAATTTGCTTTTTTAAAAAAACGAGAGTATTAAGTACATCGCGGGCATCATCAGGTAAATCAGGGTAAATCAGGTCTGAAACCAGGTCAGTAATAGGCCTGCCGACATCGCCTTTAATCAGTTTAAATATTTTGACAGCCTGGATAGTAAACCGGCGGATATTCAGATCTTTATCGAGAAAGAGAGTAGCGATATCGGTACTGTTGAGAAGGTTTTTCATATCATTGTCTACTCTTGTAAAGTCTTCTACTTTTGCCTGCAATTCAGCATTTAAGGTCTGAAGTTCTTCATTAAGACTTTGCATCTCTTCTTTCGAACTCATAAGCTCTTCATTGGTCGATTGTAGTTCTTCATTAGTAGATTGCAATTCCTCATTTGCTGACTTTAACTCCTCCTGAGAGGTTTGCATTTCTTCAAGAGTATCCTGTATTTTTTCGCGTGCATATTTTAACTCTTTCTCTAATTCCCCTTGCCTGACATTAATTAAAGTCTTCTTTTCTTTTGATGCCTTTAGATTAGTGTTTGTAATTTCATGTAAATCAGTGAAGATTATCATTAACATACCCATCAGAGGCTCAGGCTTACTTATCCACTGAATGCTGATATTTAAGGTTTGTGCACTGCCATTTGTACCAACTTTTAGATTATGTATTACTACAGTTTCCTTTTTCAATTTTGCTTTTTGGAAAGCAACATGAAATTCATTCCGTAATCCTTCGCGTAACATTGCAAAAATATTCATATTAGCTTTACCTACTGATGGCTCGAGATATTTTCCTGTATGCCCGCTTATATATATTATATCGCCATGTTCATTTACAAGGACTCCTGCCGGCGAATAATGCTGCAATAACAGCTGATCGGCAAGTGTCTGAATATTCCCGGTTGTTATGGAAAAAATTTCTCTTTCAATACTGGCTGCTTTTGTTCTGGAAAATGTAGTAGGGAATTCAAATAAATCAGGAGTCAGGAGAGTAACGGCTCGTTTAAAAATTTTCAATTTCAAATCTAAAGAAGAAAAAAGATGACTTTGAGTTCCAAGAGTTTCAGAACTACCCAGGAGCATGATTCCCCTCGGGTTAAGACTAAAATAAAACAGTCCTATCAGCTTCTTTTGCAGCTCGGGTTCCATATAAATAAGCAGGTTACGGCACGAAAGGATATCGATCTTGGTAAAAGGAGGATGCATAATAATATTGTGATGTGCAAACACAACTTTTTCCCTTATTTCTGTATTGATAAAATAGCCTTCATCAGTTTTCAGGAAAAAGCGTTTCAGACGTTCCGGTGAAACATCTGAAGCAATACTTGCAGGGAAAACACCTTTTCTTGCTATCTCAATTGCTTCATTATCAAGATCTGTTGCAAATATTTGTAAAGAAAAACCTCCATAGGGATTGATTTTTTCAAGAGCTTCTTTAAACACTATGGCTAATGAGTATGCCTCTTCACCGGTTGAACATCCGGGTATCCATGCCCTGAGTATTGAACCTGGTTCGAGTTTTGTTATAATAGCAGGTAAGATCGTTTCTTTCAACTTTTCCCATACCGTAGGATCACGGAAAAAATTAGTTACACCTATCAATAATTCTTTGAAAAGGATCTCAATTTCTTTAGGATTTTCATTCAGAAAAAGTACGTAGGAAGCAATCTTGTCAATTTTATGTATAGCCATACGCCGTTCGATACGACGATAGACAGTATTTTTTTTATATAATGAAAAGTCATTGCCGGTATAGGTATGGAGCAGAGCAACAATCTTTTCAAGTGAACTTTTGTCTTTAATCTCTACATCCGGGTCCGTACTCAGGACAGGAATGTGTTTAAGGAATTCAGCGAGTCTACGTGGCAGCTCGTTTGCCGGAGCCACAATATCAACTGAAACTGAATTGATGGCATTATGCGGCATACTGTCGAATTTCGCATTTTTCGGATCCTGCACCATTGCTATCCCGTTTTTTTCTTTTATGGCACGTATTCCCAGGCTGCCGTCTGAACCCATTCCCGAAAGAATAAGACCAACACCAAGTTCTTTCCGTTCTTCAGCGAGCGAGAGTAAGAAGAAATCAATCGGAAGGCGTTGTCCTCTTTCAAGTAAAGGCTTATGCAGGTGAAGTATCCCTTTAAATATGGACATGGTTTTATTTGGCGGAATAACGTAGATGCAGTTTGGTCTTACAACCATACGGTCCTTTACCTGGAATACTTTCATTTTGGAAATCCTCTGCAGCAACTCCGGCAGCATTCCTTTGTGGGTAGGATCGAGATGTTGCACAACTATATATGCCATACCGCTGTTTTCAGGCACATTACCCAGAAATTGTTCCAGTGCCTCTAGCCCGCCGGCTGATGCTCCTATCCCTACAATCGGAAACAATCCGATATCTGAATCAGAAGCTACTTTTTTTGTGGACAATGTTGATTTGATCTTACCTGGTTTCAACTATATATTTATTTTAAATATTTTTTATGTTCAATTAGGTACCTAAGATAGTTGATTTTGTGATTAAGGGATTATTGATGGTTCATTTATATCATTTTTTACCAGTTTGCGTGCCTGATCAACCCAGTGATCTTGCTCGATCCGACCTGGTATTATTTCAAGTACTTCAGTAATAGTTTCAATATCAGCGTGGGTGAGCTTGCTGATCTGACTAAAAGTATATATCCCGAGCGTATTTAAACGTTCCTCAACCCATAATCCAAGTCCGTCAATCAGGGTTAAGTTATTTGCCTCATGTTTATGTGCAATACCCAACCTGTCGTAATAAATTCTTCCTTTTCTGTCCCTGATCCGCTTAAGAAGCTCAGATTTTTTACCTGCAATCCTTATCAGTTCCCGTGCCTGAAGTATCCATTCATCTCTTTCAATTCTGCCAGGGAAATATTCAATTGCTTCAGTGACTGTAACAATATCTTCTTTAGTAAAATTGCTTATCTGCCGAAATGTATATATCTCAAGCGCATTAAGTTTTTCCTGAATCCATCCTCCAATTCCACTGATAATTGTCAAATCATCTGCTTCTTCTTTTTTGGCAATACCTATTCTATTGTAGTAGATATTGGTCTTCCTTTCACTTATGCGTTTAAACAGATCAGTCCTTAATTCTTCAGCACGAACAAGTTCCAGGGCCTGAGCCACCCATTCATCCCTTTCGATCCTGCCTGAGAAGTATTCAATAGCATCATTAATTGTATCAATATCCTGAGGAGTGAATTTACTTATCTGTCTGAAAGTATAAATATCTAAAGCATGTAGTCTTTCCTCAATAAAAGGACCAATACCGCTGATCATTTTCAAATCATCCTTTTCTGCCTCCGATGCAATTCCAAAACTTTTGTAATCGAGCAGGTGTTTACGCTGTGCAATATTAACCAAAGCTTCATCTTTTTCATAAAGCAATTGTTCGTTTCTTTTGTTTTTTAGGGCCATATAGTCTGTTTCATGAACGGCCTCTGAGTGAAGTGCTTCAAGGGCTCTTACCTCTAGAATGAGTTGTTCTGTCTCTTCTCCCTTTTCACTAAGATTTTTTTTCAGATTAAATATTTCAGCATCAAGGTTGAAGATACGGTTATTCAATTCATGCTTCTCGGATTCAATAACTTTAATCCTCTTTTCATAAACGGCCTTGTAAAAAAGCCAGGCGGTCATATACCCGATGATTGCACAACCCATTAACATAAAAATAATTTCAAGGGTTGCCTCACTCTTTGTCTGTGCCAAAAGAATTGTCAGAGTATTCATGATTTCAGCGATTAATCGTTATTACTGTTCTCCTGTTAATTGATCTTCCTTTTTTAGTTTTATTACTATCTGCAGGCTCTTTTTCACCCTTTGATTGCACAATAATCCGGCTTGCAGGTACACCCTTGCTCTCAAAATAAGACTGTACATTCTTAGCGCGACGGAACCCCAGCGCCTGGTTATACTCCTCGGATCCAATTGCATCAGTATGGCCCGTTATACTAAGCTTTGCCTGCGGGTTTTGATCCAGGTACTTATTTGATTCATCCAGATATTTGTCAGAAATTGATCCGGAATTAAATTCAGATTTATCAAACGCATAATAAATCAACATACTTTCGGGAATCGGTTTCTGTTCAACCACCGAAGGCTTATTTAAGGTATCCTCAGTAATGGCAATTCCAGGGTTGACAGTATTACTCACGGCTTTTACCTGTTCATGACAAAATCCTTTTATCTTGCATACATAAAAATGAGTTGATAATGCTGACCAGCTGAATAATGCAAGAAATCCAATAATCAGAATTTTCATTGTTTAAATTTTTATGTTATAATGAATTCCTTTACTTGATGTTATTAAAATCTTTCAGATTAAAACCATCGGGGTTATCGTTGGTAATCTTCCGTGAATTGTAATAGTACATGTTCCCTTCAATATCAAATATCA
>PLLX01000195.1 GCA_003141415.1 Bacteroidales bacterium | reverse complement strand
GCATATTTTTCTTTATATTCAACTGATAGAGGCATGAAGTCTGTATCTTCCTTCGCCTCCTGTGCTGACACTACAGTAGCCAGCAGCATTGTCTTACCCATTTTTAACAAAACAGAACCATCAGCCTGTCTGGCCATTCTGCCGGTTTCAAGGGTTATTATCCTCCCGTCACCAAGATCGATAATCTTCTCTTTTATTTTGAACATTGTACTAATAATTTATGATGATTGAAATTACAAAATAATCTAAATAGTATGAAAAAAGGCAATTTTGAATTGCCTTTTTTTCTCTATTTACGTAATTTCAACGCTTTTATGATTTCGCGATACCGCCCGATATCTTTAATTTTAAGGTAGTCTAAAAGCCTCCTTCTTTTACCAACAAGTTTGATAAGCGCCTGCTGGGTACTGAAATCTTTTTTGTTCTTCTTAAGATGTTCGGTAAGATGATTGATCCTGTATGAGAATAGCGCAATCTGGCCTTCTGCAGTACCGGTATCGACTTCAGATGTTCCAAAGGTTTTGAAAAACTCCTGCTTTTTTTCTGTTGTTAAATACATATCTCTGATTAAAATATTACTACTCCATATATAGATCGAGTCTCCAATTTTGGAACGCAAAAATAAGGCTTTTTTATGTAAATAATCAAACAATTTACTTTTTTTTTAAAAAGTTCTTGAAATATTTCCTTTTATAACTAGATCCATACAGCAAATATTATTGTTTCACCATCAATATAAAGACTCAAAAAGGAAAGTTAAGGTTGCGTTGAATAGTGTTATCATTCAATAATTTGTCAAAGAAAATCGACCTTTCGTCAAAAACCAGGCCATAAAGTCTGTAAAGTCTATATGGTTCGGCTTTTGACTTTCTCTTTTCGACTTTTCTTAGGGCTCCAGAAGGAGTTCTTCACGATTCTTTAATTTCTTACCCTGACTGATTATTTTATTTCCTATCCGACAATCGAGACATTTTCTTTTTTTGCAATATTCATTTCTGAGTTGTATAAGTGCCTGGGAATAAAATGCCGAGTGTGCATTAATACCTGCCGCTTTCCATTCCGATGTTATTGTATTCTCCTCGGGAGTGACATTTTCAAGGAAAGAAAGGGCTCTTTCGCTAATATCCTGACAATCCCTGCTCTGGCCATATACAAATATCATTGGTATAACTGCGTTAATCAGCAGGATGTCGGCTGCCTGCGATCCGGTATTCTTGGTAAAATTCCTGCTCTTCTTTCCAAAAACAAAATGATCATCCCAGTAGCCAGATGCAGATACTTCAAATAACTCTTTAATCTTTTTTATATCAGCTGCTTCCAGTACCTTTGAGAATAGTCCGCCTGCAATTGAAAGCATTGCAGCAAGCTGTGATAATCTGACGGTTGGAAAATTTGATGGTCTCAATCTTGAGAATTTCCACAGCCAGCCATGTAATGGTTGAAGGGAATATTTTGCCGATAGAACAGTGAATTCTTTTATCAGGTTGCGGTAATATTCATCAGACAGAGCCTCCTTAAAAAGCCCGGTTTCAAGCAAACCCGCGGTTCCAAATAAAAGAGCCTCAATCTGAAATATATTATCAGAATGCTTTCGGATTATCCTGAATGGGAGAGCTGTAGCAAGCATCTCAAAGGGTTCGGTATTAACCCTGAATCCAAAATAGCGTGTAAGCACCCTGTAAAATGTCTCTTCCCAGTCTCTCCCCGTTTCAGAAAATATTTTCAGGATTGATTCTGTTTTTATCTGTAATCTTTCAATTACTAGCGTATTAAGCCAGTGGTGTACAAGTATTTCATCGAGTTTCTTAATCTCTTCCTGACATGCAATTATATACGGATTATTTACAAGAAGGGTATATTTCTCATACAAGTTGGGATCAAATGATATTTCAGTTGAAAGAATCTCTTCTCCTTTCGCATTAAAAACACGCTTATCGTTATCGGCAACTACGTGAAGGATAACATTGTTGAATGCCGGGTCATTTTGGTGACCATGCATATTGAAATGCGATGACTTTATATGAATTTCAACGTTTCCCGCCCAGATAGTACCTGCAATAGAAATACGTGCATTGAAAAAATCCGGGCCCGAATCGCGATTATATTCACCAGGATCCAGAACGAGAATATTATTCTTTTCGTTATCAAACAGCCTGTCCTGATCATATAGGCTGTTTTTCCACAGGTAATGAAGAAATTCCTCTTTCATAATAGCACGAATTAATAAACAGCGAGAATATAAATTTATGAAAAAAGGAATTACTGACCTAAAGAATGTTCAACGAAGGTGAGATTCCTCATTTCGTTTCGCTTCATTCGGGGATACTCAAATCAGGTTATGCTGATGGAGATATTTTTCCATCTCAACCTGCATCTCTTTTGCCTTTTCACCGGCTACTTTATCGAATTTATCTGAGTTATCCGCAAAAATTATTCCCCTTGACGAATTGACCAGAAGTCCGCATTTACTGTTAAGACCATATTTTGCTACCTCTGCCAGACTACCGCCCTGAGCTCCTACACCAGGAACAAGAAGAAAATGATCTGGTACCAGTTTACGTATACCCTTCAACATTTCTGCCCGTGTTGCACCAACAACATACATAAGATTATTGATTGTACCCCATTTCTGTGAAACAGATAATACTCTTTCATAGAGTTTTATACCATCCTCATTGTGATACTGAAAATTATCAGCGCCTTTATTAGAGGTAAGTACCAGAAGGGCAACCCATTTTTCGCTGTAAGACAGGAATGGGGTCACAGAATCTTCTCCCATATAGGGAGCAACTGTTATGGCATCAAAAGGCATGTTTTCAAGGAAAGCTTTTGCATACATTTTTGAAGTGTTCCCTATATCTCCGCGCTTTGCATCTGCAATCAAGAAGATGTCAGGATAGTTTTCCTTTATGTACCTGACTGTTAATTCAAGTGAGGTCCATCCTTTGACTCCATAACATTCATAAAATGCAACATTTGGTTTATATGCTATTGCAAATTCCTGAGTCGCATCAATAATCCGTTTATTGAATTCAAATATCGGGTTATTCCCCTTCATAAGGAATGATGGGATCTTTTCAATTTCAGAATCGAGTCCAACGCAGAGAAATGAGCGCTTTTTGACTATGTTTTCAAATAATCTTTTGTGATCCATTGCCAGTGGGGTTAGATATTACTCTCTTTTAATCGTTCGGAATTTTCAGCCATCTGCAGTTTGTCGAGAACCTCCTGGATATTACCATCGAGGATTGAAGGCAGATTATAGCTTGTAAAGTTTATCCTGTGATCAGTCATTCTTCCCTGAGGATAATTATATGTCCTGATTTTTGCAGAACGGTCACCAGTTGATACCATGGTCTTTCTCCGATGAGATACTTCATCGAGATATTTCTGATATTCAAGATTATATAGCCTGGTTCTCAGCTCTTTTAGTGCTTTATCATAGTTCTTAAGCTGCGACTTCTCATCCTGACATGTAACCACAATACCTGACGGAATATGTGTAAGACGGATAGCTGAATATGTTGTATTTACCGATTGGCCTCCCGGTCCCGATGAACAATAGGTATCTTTCCTGATATCTTCGGTTCTAAGGTCAATATCAAATTCATCGGCCTCCGGAAGTACTACAACTGATGCGGCCGATGTATGAATACGACCCTGTGTTTCAGTTTGAGGTACTCTCTGAACACGATGGACACCCGATTCATATTTAATTATTCCATATACACCTTCACCAACGACACTAAGAACAATCTCCTTATAACCACCTGCAGTTCCCTCTGACATATTATTTACATCAATCTTCCATCCTTTTGTTTCAAAGTACTTACTATACATTCTGAAAAGGTCGCCCGCGAAAATACTAGCCTCATCACCTCCTGTTCCCGCCCTGATCTCCATAACAGCATTTTTATCATCCTCGGGATCTGCAGGAATTATCAGCATTTTGATTTCCTCTTCCATCTCAGGTATATGGGATGTGAGCTCATCCAGTTCTGCCTTAGCCATATCACGCATTTCCTCATCCTTTTCGGTTGCAAGAAGTTCTTTTGTGCTGGTTATGTTACTGAGTGCCAGTTTATATCTTTCGTATGACTCGACTATGGGGAGGAGATCTTTATATTCTTTATTTAATTTGACGTACTTCTTCATATCCGAGAGAATATCTGGTTGCGTAAGAAGTTCGCCTACCTCGATAAACCGAGATTTTACCCCCTCCAGTCTCTCAAGAATCATGTTGTTTGCCATAGTACAATTAATTTTCAGGGGGCAAAGATAATAAGAAATGGGGGAAAATTAAATATATGAAAAGCTTCAGGTATGGGGCAAGAGGCGGCAGGTGATCCGGATTTGGTTCTTCTCTGTATACCTCTGTGTAACTAAGAATGAATATTTTGAGTTATCCGAAATACGATTTGGGTTTCATAATCTAAAATTCAAATGTTCCGAATTCGGAACTTATTGTCAGTTTTTTCTTTTCAGATTCTTCGCAATGACCTACTACTCTGGCTTCAAGATTAAATCCCGATGCAATACTGATAATTTCTGCAGCATTTTTTTGATCAGTATAGATCTCAAACCGGTGACCCATGTTAAATACTTTATACATCTCTTCCCATGCTGTTCCAGATTGTTCATGAATCATATGGAATAATGGCGGCAATGAGAATAAGTTGTCTTTTACAATATGCATCTTATCAATAAAATGCATGACTTTTGTTTGTCCACCTCCTGAGCAGTGCACCATACCATGTATTTCAGAATGCATGGTTTCAATAATCTTTTTAATAACCGGTGCATAAGTACGGGTCGGCGAAAGCACCAGTTTACCGACATCAGTATTTAAACCATCAATTGGATCTGTAAGCCTGTATTTGCCTGAATATATAAGGTCATACGGTAAAGTTGTATCAAGGCTTTCGGGGTATTTTGAAGCCAGATATGGTGCAAACAGGTCGTGCCGGGCAGAGGTTAGACCATTACTTCCCATACCGCTGTTATACTCTTTCTCATAACTCGTTTTTCCTGAAGACGACAGACCTATTATTATGTCTCCGCCCCTTATTGCGTGATTTGAGATCACTTGCGATCTTTTCAACCTGGCTATAACCGTTGAATCGATGACAATCGTTCTGACAAGATCGCCCATATCTGCAGTTTCCCCTCCGGTTGACCATATGCCAATTCCCATTTCTCTGAGCTCTTCAAGCACCTCTTCGGCTCCATTTATTATTGCAGAGATAATCTCTCCTGGTATATGGTTTTTATTGCGCCCGATTGTTGATGAAAAAAGAATATTGTCATAAGCACCCACACATATAATATCGTCGAGATTCATTACGATCGCATCCTGAGCTATACCTTTCCACACTGAAAGATCGCCTGTTTCTTTCCAGTATATATATGCCAGCGATGATTTTGTTCCGGCTCCGTCAGAATGCATTATGTTACAATAATCCTTGTCGCCGCCAAGCAAGTCGGCTACAATTTTACAAAATGCTTTAGGATACAGACCTTTATCTATATTTTTTATTGCAGAATGTACATCTTCTTTTGATGAAGAAACTCCTCTTTTACTGTACTTTGATTCGATGGTCATAGTGGTCAAATGAGACCCCGAAGATAGGAAAAAGGATAACGTAAAAAGGCTATTACTCCTGTTTTTTACCATTATTATACACCCATTCAATAGCCTGACTCAGAAGTTTTCTGAAGTTAGGATTTTCAAATGTGGGTACATCGTGTCCGCTTTGCAAAGTCACTATACGGGCTTTACCGTACTTCTTTGACCAACCAATTATGTGTGTACTGCTTGGTTCATCAGTGGTTAATAAAGGAGTTACACCTTCTTCGACATAAAATCCCTTATAAGTTTCATCAAATATTTCAAAATCACTTAACCCTTTTGTAACAGGGTTGTCAGGACTGACTATTTTGACATTGAAGTGCAAATCATGAATGTATGAACATGCCGGGTACTCTTTCCCATTTATTATAGTGGGTTTGTGAAAATATCTCCCTCCGATAATGTTTACATACTCTGGCCAGTCATCGTAAGCACATATCGAGTGATGCAATGCCACCAGAGGTTTACCCTGCCAGATACAATCTGCAAGCACTCTCGCCTGTTCATCTGTTATTGTCTGCCACATATGGTAAAATACCAGAACATCATATTTGCTTCTGTTCTCCGGAAGAAACATATCGTATGCAGCTGGTAATTCGGCTATCTGGTACTGAATATTCTTCCCCAGGCTTCCAAGCATCTGATTAAACCCGTCGATCTGGTAATCGTGGCCCCCTGTGATTACCAGAATACGGATTGCTTTTATCGGAGGATCAGAAAATGAAGAATTAATAAATGTAATCAGAATGAAAACCAGAAATAACAGGTACTTTTTCATGATTATTATAATAATAGAGCAACAGATTTGTGTGTTTTGCGGTTAAAGAAGATCATTTAAGAAAGTCCGGTATTCAGGATAGACTATTTCTTTGGTGGCTCATAATCTGTTCTCAAAACTTTGAACTCAGTTCTGCGATTTATCTGATGTGCAATCTCCTTCTGCTCATCATTAGGAAGGCTATTGACAAACTGTTCTGTAAGTTGTGTCCCTGCCTTCAGGAATGGATATTGTGCGACAATACCTGCATCAACAACTTTCGTACTTGACTTTCCGTAACCTTTGGCAGAAAGCCTTTCAAGTTCAATACCTTTGCTTACAAGATAGTCGACAACTGATTGTGCCCGTTTTTGTGAGAGAATCATGTTATATTCTTCAGTATTCCTGGTGTCGGTATGAGACATGATCTCAATAGTGACATTTGGGTTATCAGTAAGAGTCTCAACCAGTTTATCCAGTGAAACCATTGATTCTGGTCTGAGGTCCCACTTATCAAAGTCATAGAGAATATTGGGTAACTCAATAGGTATGTCTGTTGCTGTTAGCAGTATAGTTACCATGAAGTCGCGGCTCTTTTCCTGACCTTTGGTTGTCTCTTTCTCTTTTCCATTGAGATAACCCCGTTTAGAAGCAAGGAAGATATAGTCAACATCGGCTTTCAGGGAAAATTTAAAATCACCTCCTGTACCAGTTTCGGCCTGAAGGTTCGATCCATCACTTGCAATAAGCTGGACAACAGATCCTGTTATTGCGGTACCGGTTTTTTCGTCTTTCACCAGTCCTGTAACATTGAATTTCATCGGTGGCAATTCAAAGGAATACAGGTCATCATTCCCCTTTCCCTTCCGTGTTGAGCTGAAAATACCCTTTTCATTCTCATTCTCGAATACAATGCCAAAATCGTCAGCGAAGCTGTTAATGGGGGGTTTCATGTTCTGAACGATCCAACTGCCATCGGGTTGGGGTTTTGCCTTGAAAATATCGAGGCCACCCATACCGATCAGTCCATCGGAAGAGAAATATAAGGTCCCGTCGTCCCTGATATAAGGAAAGAGTTCGTCGCCGGAAGTATTTATATCAGGACCAAGATTAACAGGTTTTGACCATGCATCACCTGGCCTGAGCCTGGTAACTTTCCAGATATCTTTTTTACCAAAACCACCTGCGAGGTCAGAGACAAAATATAATGTCAGGCCATCTTTCGATATTGAAGGATGCGCAGCAACAAGTGAATCCGGCAGGATTCCAATGTTCTTTGGATCACTCCATTTATCACCGGTTCTTTTTGAGTACATGATAATACAACCCTTTTTTTCGCGTTTCCCTGCTTCACAACGGGTAAAATAGAGCTCTTTATAATCAGATGAAAATGATGGCGTTCCCTCCTCGAATTCACTGTTTATTACTTCGACAGGAACAGGTGTACTCCACTTTGATTTTTTGTCAACCTTGCTTTCGAAAATATCTGTGAAATTCTGACCGGTGGCACCATGTGTCTTTTTACCGGCTACCCCATCGCGTGAAGATGTAAAATAAATCATCCCAAAATCATCGCGTGCGTAAGCCGGACTGAAATCTGATTCTTTTGAGTTTAAGTCTTTCAGTTCATCAACTTTATATGCTTCAGGATTCCTCATCCATTCTTCAGCTAACTCACAGGATCGGATTTCCTGCTCTGCTCTTGCATCTGAGGGTGCTATCTGTTTATATTTTTTAAATTCATCAACAGCAAGCGGATACTTACCATTCTTTTTAAGTGACTCAGCCAGCCAAAATTGAGCATCAGGTTTGGAATATGACGATTTCACAGCAAGCTTATACCAAATCTCAGCATTTTTCGGGTCATTAGTAAGCCTGTAACATTCGGCAATCATAAATACCAGTTCCGTCCGTGAGTTTTTGTCTGCTTTTTTTGTTTTGGAATATGCATCTTTGAACAGATCAATTGCATCATAATATTCACCGGCAGCGAAGGAAGAATATGCTCTATCGGATTTACGTTTCTGAGCTGTAACCTCCGGCGACGTTACAAAAATCAATAATATAAGGAATAGTAATAATTGTCTCATGATTCTGCCTTCAATTTGACTATAAAAGTAATCAATTTAAGGAAATCTGATAATAATACTTAACGTGGGGGATAAGTAATTATTATACCATCGTAAGTACTTCATCCCCCATTTGTTTTTTTAACCTCTCCCCAACCCCTCCCCCAAGAGGGAGGAGCTAAGACGATATGAATCATTTAGTTACCCGCGTCTCTACTGGGAGAAGGGCGCAGGGGGATGAGGTAAAAAGGCAGGATAAGAAAATTGGAGAATGAGGCTAAAATAAAAAGGACCCCAAAAAAGGAATCCTTCTAATCTAAACATAAAAAAAACTAACCAACCTTTATCTTGTGAAAAGCAATTCTCTGTATTTAGGAAGTGGCCACATTTCATTATCAACTACTAGTTCTAATTTGTCGATATGACCACGTATCTCATCCAGATATGGTTTGACTTTACTTTCATACGCTATTGCTTTTTTATAATTATCCTCGATCATATTAGCTTTTCTGCGTTCATCAACCATCTCATTTACAAGCTTCTTAATCAAAGATATATGGTCAGAAATTGAGATTATTACTTCTTTACGCGCACCTGCAAGTCGTTCATATTCAATGTCATTAAAGACTTCCTTGAGACCTTTCACATTATCTATCAGAGAGGTCATGTACTTTATTGCAGTAGGAACAATATGATTAATAGCCAGATCACCCAGTACTCTTGATTCTATCTGAACCTTTTTAGCGAACTTCTCATACTCAACCTCAACGCGGCTTTCAAGCTCTTTATCTGTAAAAACTCCCGACCCCACGAGAACCTCTCTGGATTGTTTGGTCAGATACAGGCTGATTGACTCAGGCACGCTGGTAAGATTACACAGTCCTCTTTTCTTAGCTTCCTTATGCCATTCCTTGCTATAATTATCACCTTCAAATAATACTCTCTCTGATTCGAGAATATACTTTTTCAATATCTGGAAAATGGCCTCATCCTTGTTTATACCCTTTTTAATAATAATATCCACATCTTTCTTAAACTGAGTCAACTGATAAGCAACTGCAGCATTGAGAACAATCATTGAAGGACTGCAATTTGCTGAAGAGCCTACAGCTCTGAACTCGAACTTATTGCCTGTAAAAGCGAAAGGAGATGTTCTGTTTCTGTCAGTATTATCGAGAAGAATTTCAGGTATTTTGCCAATTCCAAGTTTAAGTTCGGTTTTTTGAGCCGGTGTCATCTTCTTATCTGTTACTTTCCTTGCTATATTCTCAAGCATATTTATCAGGTAAGTACCCAGAAAGACTGAAATTATTGCCGGGGGAGCTTCATGACCTCCAAGTCTGTAAGAATTTGATTCGTTCATTACAGATGCTCTGAGAACTTCATTACTGTCATTTACAGCTTTGATAACATTTACCAGGAAAGTAAGAAACTGTAAGTTGGTTTTTGGATTTTTCCCGGGAGATAAAAGGTTGACCCCGGTATTTGTAGCCATCGACCAGTTATTGTGTTTCCCTGAACCATTAATTCCTGCAAATGGTTTTTCGTGAAATAAAACTCTGAATTTATGTTTCCGGGCAACCCTTCTCATAATATCCATCAGCAGCAGGTTGTGATCAACTGCGAGGTTTACCTCCTCGAAGATCGGAGCACTTTCGAACTGATTTGGAGCCACTTCATTATGACGTGTCTTAACCGGAATTCCGAGTTTATAAGCCTCACATTCGAAATCTTCAATAAAAGCCATAACTCTTTCTGAAATAGAACCAAAATAATGATCGGAAAGCTGCTGATCTTTTGATGACTGATGGCCCATAAGTGTTCTTTCAGCCAGTACAATATCAGGTCTCGCATAATATAAAGCATCATCAATCAAAAAGTATTCCTGTTCACATCCAAGTGTTGCGATTACTTTGGTAACATCTTTATCGAAATACTGGCAGACATCAACTGCTGCCCGGTCTAGTTCGGACAGGGCCTTTAGAAGAGGTGCTTTATAGTCAAGAGCTTCACCTGTCCACGATACGAATATTGTAGGTATACACAGGGTTGTACCTACGATAAACACAGGTGACGAAACATCCCATGCAGTATATCCTCTTGCCTCAAATGTATTGCGGAGACCACCACTAGGAAAGCTGGAAGCATCAGGTTCAGACTGTACCAGAACTTCGCCTGAGAATTTCTCAACAACTTG
>PLLX01000167.1 GCA_003141415.1 Bacteroidales bacterium | reverse complement strand
AGCTTTTCCTTTTAATGCACCACTTTAAATTTAATTAAAAAGTCTGAGGATTTACAAAATAATAAGGCAATCCTTAAGGGGACTGCCTTATTGACCTAAATATTTCTTCCTTCTATAACATCGAATTACCATTGAAAACAATTGATTTAAGGTTGGTTTCAACCACCTTTAAAGCTTCTGTTGGCAACGGTGCATAAATTAAGGGCGCAGTAAATTTCTGTGCTTCATGAGTCATCCACCACACAAGTTTAACTACTTCTTTAGCTTTAGCTTCTGATCTGCTGTCATAGTTTTGTTCTTTGTAAAGCAAAATCCATGTGAAACTGCTGATTGGATACCCGTCAGGGGCATCCGTATTGGTAATTGAAACACGGGCATCAGCAGGGATGGCAATATTTGCAGCAGCTGTTACCGATTTAATAGATGCTTCAACATATTTTCCGCTTTTATTTTGCAAAAGCCCAACCGGCATTTTATTTTGTAAGGCATATATTAATTCAACATATCCGAGAGCTCCGGGTGTTTGTTTTATCATACCGCTGACACCTTCGTTACCTTTAGCTCCAATCCCAATCGGCCAGTCAACAGATGTTTTGTGCCCTACCTTGTTCTTCCATTCTTCACTTATTTTTGATAAATAATCAGTAAAAATAAAGGTAGTGCCGCTTCCGTCTGACCGGTGTACTATTGATATAGGCATGTCTGGTATCTTAGCTGATGGATTGAGTTGTTTGATTCTTGCATCGTTCCAATTTATGATCTTCCCAAGGAAAATATCTACAACTATATCAGGTGTAAATTTAAGAGTAGGATCTCCGGGAATATTATAAGTTATAACATCAGCTCCAAGGCATGTTGGAATATGAACCACTGTAGCCGGCATTTTTGACATGTCCTCGTCATTTAAGAAAGCATCGGATGCGCCAAAATCAACGGTTTTACTCATCAGTTGTTTGATTCCGCCACCAGAGCCAATTGACTGATAGTTAATCTTTACTCCAGTCTTAATGTTATATTCACTGAACATTTTGGAATAAAGAGGATAGGGAAAACTTGCTCCTGCACCTAATAACTCGACATCGCTGGCTTGAGACTTTGACTCTGATCTTGATATTGGCAGGAATGCGCTGGATAATACTCCTACAAAAGCTACTATTGCAAGAATATAAACTAATCTAATTGTTTTCATAAATTTCTATTTTTAATTTTAATTAATTGCCTTAATAATAACCCGTTGTTTATAAATCGTGGAGTTACCTGAAAATGTAATGCACTGTTAACCGGAAAGCCAGGTCATTGCTTTTTTTGCTTAGATTATTAACATCCGAATATCTGTTATTATACATGTCATACCATATATTTGGCATAAGATGAACGTTCTTAATAGGTGCAAAATCGAGTCCGGCCAGTACAAATGACTCTGTATACATTCCAGTGTAAGATGCTGCATAAATATTATTAGCACTGAACTTACTGTCGGGATTATAATAGTCATATCGCAAAACATATCCCATTTTTTTTGTTATGGATCCTCTTGCAAAAACGGATATCCCGGAAGCCAGAGCATTGACCGTATCCTGAATGGTTGCTGGAACTTGATCGTTGTAAATTAAGCTATTGTTTTCCTGAACCTGCTGAAAGGCTTCAATCCCCACGGCGAACGTTTTTGTTTGATAACCCAGGAATACTTTATAAGTAGTTTTGCTTTTTTGATTAGGGTGCGACTGAGCCCATTCATTGTCGGCACCAAGATCCAGTATGATTTTTTGATCCATAAATTTTGCATACACATTGGCGTAAAACTTTTTGAATCTATCGGTCTCCGGTTTTGCGCCACTTCCGTTACTGATCATAAAATTATAACCATAATCACCCTTGTCATTTAATTTTCCCTGCAAACTGATACCTACATCATTGGAAGCACCTATCTTTCGCATGTCCATAATCGTTTTTTCAAGAGAACGATAACTCCAGACAGATTCAGAGTTGGCAAATGTAGGAGGTGCCATTGCACCGATCACGAGATCGCCATTATGAATAATGTTTTTCCATCTCAGGTTGGCAATTTTAATGTATATCGATCGGTTCCCATCTGAGGCTAATGACGTACCCTCATATGCTAATATTAACTGGCTAGAAAAATGTTCGCTTATATCATAGTCATACCCAAGATATATCCTTCTGAATTCCAATGAGTTAAAATCTTTTGGTGTACCGGCATACTGGGTATTGGTCATTCCAAATTTATTTGTATATCCTTTATACAAAAAATCTCCAAAAGCATAACCCCATAACTTGCCGGATGGTTTAAATTCAACCTTGGTCTTGGTAGTGTCATTCTGGCCAAAAGAACTTAAAGTCAAAGTAAAAAGTAAAATAAAAATTAGTTGTTTTTTCATTTTTTTGGTATTAGGTTTAACTTGAGTTTTCATGTTACAAAAGTCATGTTTGATTATTACAGGTCTGTTTCAAAGAGATTAAGTAATTGTTACAAAAGATGTACATATATTATTATCGTACAGCACAATAAGTTATAAGAATTGAAAACATGATTATTATTGGTTATATTTCGTACCAAAAACATAATCTAAAAATATTCATGAAAGAAAAATGGTTGCTATGGGCATCTGAGTTGCAATCAATTGCACAGGCAGGATTAACTTTTAGTGCCGACAGGTATGACCTCGACAGATATGAAAAAATAAGGAATATTGTGGTCGAAATACTGCATGAGTATACAGAGATTGATCATAAAAAAATCAGGGAACTTTTTGCCTCCGAAACAGGTTACCAGACACCAAAAGTCGATGTCAGGGCTTCTGTTTTTAAGGATGATAAGATCCTGATGATTAAGGAGAAAGTAGACGGTGCATGGGCATTACCAGGCGGTTGGGCAGATGTAAATACTTCAGTTAGAGAATCGGCAATCCGTGAATGTTGTGAAGAGGCCGGTGCAGTTGTAAAACCAAAAAGAATCATTGCAATACATCTTGCCAACAAACATAATAATCCTTACTTCCCTTTTACAATTTATAAGATATTCGTTGAGTGTGAACTTGTAGAGAACAGCTTTAAAGAGAACACTGAAACGATGGATGCACAGTTTTTTGAGGCGGAAAAACTGCCTGAACTTTCTTTCGAAAGAAATACTCCCGATCAGATCAAGATGTGTTTCGAAGCTAAAAAATGTGAACTATTCGAGACTATCTTTGATTAACAATCTTACTTTCAAATCCTAAATAAAGTTATGCCCTGGCATGTCCCTGTCATCATAATTTTCAATTATTCAAATAAATAGATTTCTCCTGAGACGATGTAGAGTAGCCGATCACTCTTGAATCTGGCAGACCGACACTGTTTAAATCTTCCAGGATTTTATTCACCTTTTCAGTTGGTGCAGAGAACAAGAGGCCTCCTGATGTCTGGGCATCGAAAGCGATCATTTTTAGATTATAATCCAGATTTGATGCAAATTCAATATCTTTTTCGGCATATTCAAGGTTACGGAATGAAGCGCCAGGGATACACCCTTCATCAGTTAATGTGTAGCTATCGCCGATATACGGAACCCTCTTCATATTTATAACCATTGATACCTTGCTTGCCCTGGCCATTTTCAGGGCATGACCTGCGAGACCAAAGCCGGTGATATCTGTCGCACCCTTAATATTGTACTTTTTCATCACCTCTGCCCCGGATTTGTTAAGCAGCTTCATCAGGCATTTGGCTTCATTTACATCTCTAACAGAAGACATCCCTAACCTTTGTCCGGCCAGTATTATCCCCATTCCAAGAGGTTTTGTAAGTATCAGTGAATCACCCGGTCTGACACCTGCATTTGTTACAATTTTTTCAGGGTGAATGTACCCAACTACTGCGAGTCCGTACTTAGGGGGAAAATCATCAATTGTATGCCCGCCAATGATCCTCACTCCTGCTTCAGTTGCCTTGTCGAATCCCCCTTTTAGAATTTCTGCATATGCTTCCATCGGTAATTTTGCAACAGGAAACATCATAATGTTTAGTGCCAATACCGGATCGCCTCCCATGGCATAGACATCGCTGATTGAATTGGCTGCAGCTATCTGTCCGAACTCATAAGGGTCGCTGCAGACAGGAGGGAAAAAGTCAGTAGTCAGAACGAGGGCGAGGTCATCATTTACTCTGTAAACACCGGCATCGTCGTGAGTATCAATATCCACCAATATATTAGGATCTTTGGGCAAAGGGAGGTATTTAAGGATCTCCTCAAGCTGTTTAGGTGAGATTTTTGCCGAACAACCGCCATATTCAACCATTTGAAGAAGGTCAATTTTCATCCCTTTCCCGTTTTAATCATGGTTTTACAATATTCCCGGAAGAAGCCATTACCTCAGCAATAGTATACATGTTGCTTACGGTACCCGCTCCAACAACAGACTCAAGTGAATAATGGCTGACGCAGGTCGCACAGAGTATAAGTTCAACTCCCATTTTCTCCAGATCCCTCAAATGTTCGATAACTGGTGATGAGTTTGTAACCATTTTGACACCATTATTGTAGAAAACAATCTTCTTAGGCAGTTCGTCAAGATCCTTTATTGCTTTAATAAAATTTGTCATTAAAAGATGTCCAAGCTTATCATCACCCTCACCCATTTTATCGGAGGAAATAACAACTACAAAATTCCCTTTTTCAAAATGTGAAATCGAAGATGGACAATATTCTTCTGCTTTAGTTTGAACAACATCACTAGTAGTTTTTGTTGTTGTCAGAGTCCAGACACCACCCGATTCGCTAACCTGGAAATCTGCTTTATTATCTTTGAGGAAACGGCTTAAATTGTCGAATGATGTCTGATTATCAGTCAGAACTATGAATGATTCGCCTGAGGGTGTTTCTTTCAGAGCCTTCTTTGCAGCAATCAATGGTGCAGGGCATAACTGCCCTTTGGTATCTACAATTCTCATAAGTTAAAAATAAATACGATGTGCAAAAGTACTAAAGAAAAGTTGAAAAGCTGAAAAGTTGAAAAAGTTGAAAAGTTGAAGGAGTATATGAATTTTTGTACCTTTACTAATGAAACCTGAACTAATAACTTCACAATTTATTCATATGAAAAGAATTGTTCTTTTTCCTGTACTTCTTGTTGCGACAATGTTAACAATTTCGTTGTATGCACAAAACACAACAAACAGAAGTATATTGCCTGGTTCATGGATGGGAAAGCTTTCGACCAACGGGATTGATCTCCGGCTGGTATTTAATCTCAAATTAAACGATAATGACAGCCTGATTGCAACTTTAGACAGTCCTGATCAGGGTGCAAAAAATATACCTATGGGTATTGTCATCTTAGACGATAAAAAACTGACAATTAAAGCTCCTGCCCTGCTTGGAGAGTATAATGGGACCATCACCAGTGACTCGACAATTGACGGAACATGGACCCAGCGTGGTGCAAGTTTCACTGTAAATCTTAAAAAACTTAAAGCAGCATTTACTGTCAACAGGCCCCAGGAACCAAAACCTCCGTTTCCTTACACATCTGAAGATGTGACTTTTATAAACAATAAATTTAATATTAAACTTGCAGGTACTTTGACAATTCCAGCCGGACCAGGTCCTTTCAAGGCTGTAATTATGATTACCGGATCAGGAGCACAGAACAGGAATGAAGAACTTATGGGTCATAAACCTTTCCTTGTTATAGCAGATTATCTGAGCCGTAACGGCATTGCAGTTCTTCGTTATGATGACCGGGGAGTTGGCGGTTCTCAGGGCAATTATTCAGAAGCAACTTCTGAAGATCTTGCTACTGATGCTGAGGCAGCTTTTAATTATTTGAAGAATAATCCGAAAATTAACCAGAAAGAAATAGGCTTTATTGGTCATAGTGAAGGCGGATTAATAGCCCCAATAGTTGCTGCTTCAAACCACGATATAGGATTTATTGTATCACTTGCAGGTCCAGGGGTTACCGGACTGCAGATTATTATCAGGCAGTCACAGGAAATTGGCCGGCTTTCAGGTGAGAAAGAGAATGATATTAAAGAATCTACTGAGACGAACAAAAAGCTATTTGCAGTTCTCAGAAAAGAAAAAGATAACAAAAAAGCAGAAATTAAAATCCTTGCTCTTTATAAAGAGATCCTTGAAAAGAAAAAAACTTCTAAGGAAGATACGGAAAAAGCTGTTAACCAGCTTAAAATGACATTTGGCGCTAATACATATACATGGTTCAGATATTTTATAATGACGGACCCTGCAACTTACTGGAAAAAAGTAAAATGTCCTGTTCTTGCGCTTGATGGAGAAAAAGATCTTCAGGTTGCAGCAAATGAGAATCTCCCTGCAATCGAAAAAACGTTGAAATCATCAGGAAATAAATCGGTAAAGACAGTTAAACTGTCGGAACTAAATCATCTTTTCCAACATTGTAAAACAGGACTCCCGGCCGAATATAGCACTATTGAAGAAACTTTTTCCCCTGAAGCTCTTAAAATTATAAATGACTGGATTCTGGCCCTATAGGCCTTTCTGCCAGTTTGCTTAGTATCATTCGTCCCCGTGCGGTGATGCCGGCAGATCCATCTTCCATGAGGATACGGATCGAAGTGGCAAGCTCATTTACCAGTTCATGATAAATCAAAGAGAGCTTGTATAATACCTCCATTGAATATGCTTTAACTGCAATCGCAGAAAACCCTGAATTTAAAGCTTTAAAACAGAAATCCGTGAGGATACCCTGTTGCCGACTGTTAGTTTGTCGAAGATCGCACAGCGATATTATTCTCAGAAAAGAGCGGAGTGCGCTTTCATTCCCAATATTGTTCAGAGATTCAACAATCTGTCCAAGGTAAGGATAAATAATCTCAGGGAATCTGTCACAAACTTTTGTAAGTGTCCAGGATGCCCGTAAGGCAAGTTTTTTATCGTGAGAGAATGAGTATTCGAATAATTTCATGAAGATGGCATGATTGTCTATTGCAGACGATGCAACCCAATCTGCCTCTCTTGTACTCATCATATTGCTTACAAGTGTTTTAAGATCTGCGCTATCTGCAGGCGTATCTGCATGCACGACAATATTTTGTGCTTCACTGCTCTTTTGAGTATTTATTCTCTCCAGGTAATTCTTTGCAACAAAAACATCAGCCTCTGAAAAATCGAGTATCATTAAATCTTTTTCTTCTACCCATCTGTAAGCAACATGTTCAGTGAGAAAAGGCATTTCATCAAGTGTATCACAAATAAAGGGTATAAGCCTGATCTGTTTATGGCCATAATCGTGATTAACTTCTGCCAGTTTTCCGCATATTACTATCTCCATCGATAACTCTTCCTCCACCTCACGGATAATACACTCTTCTTCAGTCTCTTCAGGAGCCAGCTTGCCTCCTGGAAATTCCCATTTAAAAGGATGATCAGTTGCCTCTCCTCGCTGGACAATCAATACTTGATTCTCTTCATTCCGAATAACAGCACAGGTAACAATAATCATATCGTTAAAAGTTCTTCATAAAGTGGGATAACTAACAGATAATCAAACTTCATTGCTGTATGATCAATCTTACAGGCATAATGATGTATACCATTAGTGACTATCAAATATGGCACTTTGTAGTTCATGTTATATGTAGCTATTTGCTCAAATACCTTATCGTTAATTTCAATTTCAGGAGACTTACATTCCACAATCAATATCGGTTTTCCTGATCTGTCATGCACGAGAATATCAACTCTTCGTTTTAATTTATTGAATCTGAACAAGATTTCAATCCCAAGAAGTCCGGCAGGATATTTTCCCTCATTTATAAGATACTGAACAAAATTCTGCCTGACCCACTCTTCAGGAGTAAGTTTTACATATTTTCTCCTTAACGGATCGAGGATCATTTCGCTTCCCTCCTTTCCTGTAATCCTAAAGGAATATTGAGGCAGATTTAACTGTTTCAACTTAGTTTTGTATTTTTGAACTCTTAATTACGAATCAGATACAAATATATTGAGATAATCACTAACTAAAATAACCAGATGAAAACCAAAGAGGAAATTGTTAATAACTGGCTTCCGCGTTATACAGGGAAATCGATAGATAGTTTCGGCAAATACTTCCTCCTGACCAATTATATGTATTACGTTGAACTTTTTGCCAAATGGAATAATGTACTCGTTGATGGAAGAGATAAAAATATGCCAAGTGCCACTGCAGAGGGTATAACTATCATAAATTTCGGTATGGGCAGTCCAAATGCAGCCACAATTATGGACCTGCTTAGTGCAGTTGAGCCTAAGGCAGCTCTATTCCTGGGAAAATGTGGCGGGCTTAAAAAGAAGAACACTCTTGGAGATCTTATACTTCCTATAGCTGCAATAAGAAGTGATGGAACATCGAACGACTATCTGCCAAGTGAGGTTCCTGCACTCCCCGCATTTAAATTACAGATTGCAATCTCTGCTACCATAACAAGATTTAACAGAGAATACTGGACAGGTACTGTATATACCACTAACAGAAGGGTTTGGGAATATGATGACAGATTTAAGAAATACCTTGTAAAGACCAGGGCTATGGCAATTGACATGGAAACCGCAACAATTTTCACAGTAGGGTTTGCCAACGAGATACCAACCGGGGCTCTACTTCTTGTTTCTGATCAGCCAATGATTTCTACCGGTATAAAAACGGAAGCCAGTGATGTCAAAGTCACCAATGATTATGTTGAGATTCATCTTAAAATAGGAATTGACTCCTTAAGAGAAATAATAGATAACGGGGTCTCAGTTAAACATCTAAAATTCTGATAATGCCAGTCACATACGAGGAGATAATTTCAGATCTGAAAAACCGGATTTTTAAGCCTGTTTATTTTCTGGCCGGTGAGGAACCTTATTATATTGACCTCATTACAGAGTATATACAAGAGAAGGTATTGCCGGAAACTGAAAAGGCTTTTAACCAGATTGTCCTTTATGGTGATGATACAAATATTGCTGCTATAATAGATACGGCACGAAGGTTTCCTATGATGGCAAGCCATCAGGTACTTATTATAAAAGAGGCCCAATCGTTGAAAAAACTCGACGATCTTATCATCTATCTGGAAAAGCCGCTTTTATCAACAATACTTGTGTTCAGCTATAAGTATAATACTATTGATAAAAGAACAAAACTCTATAAAACACTCGAAAGTCACGGTATTTATTTTGAGTCAGCCAGAATACGTGATTATTTGATTCCGGCATGGATTGAAAGGTACCTGATGCTTAAGGGTATAAAAACAGATCCGAGTGCCAGCGCAATGCTTACCGAATATCTTGGAACCGATTTACATAAGATTGTGAATGAGCTTGATAAACTCATCATAACTCTTCCTCCCGGCAAACCATTTATTACTACTGCATTAATTGAAAAAAATATAGGAATAAGCAAGGATTATAATAATTTTGAATTACAGAAGGCAATCGGGGAAAAGAATATCCTTAAGGCCAATATGATAGTTCAATATTTCGCTAATAACCCTAAAGATAACCCCATTACACTCTCAATTGCTTCGCTCTTCGGATTCTTCAGCAAACTTTTGACTTTCCATTATCTCACAGATAAATCAAAAAATAATGTTGCAGCAGTCCTCAAGGTAAATCCTTTTTTCGTTAAGGAGTATGAGAACTCAGCATCAAAGTACAATGTTTCAAAGACTGTGCAGATTATCAGCCTTTTGCGGACATACGACATGAAATCAAAAGGGTATAGTGATCCGGGTACCGATCCTGGAGATCTTCTGAAAGAGCTTGTATTTAGGATTCTGCATTGCTAACAACTTTTTTGCCTCTTCCCCTAGCCCCCTTCTCCCAGAATAGAAGGGGGTAACCTTCAGTATACCATTAGCATAAGCTCCTCTCCCTCAAAGCGGGAGGTTTGTGGAGAGGCAATTATTAATTCATTTCAGGTGAATCTGGGAAATCGGCCCACATCCTGTACTTGTTTTTAAAGCTCCTTAAAACTTTCTTCCAGATATCATCGCCTCTGTTATTCAGAACAATATTGGAATTAACCTTTGCAATGACCCAGGAGTTTTCTTTGAGCTCATGTTCAAGCTGACCGGCGGACCAACCAGAATAGCCAAGAAAGAATCTGATCTGTGACTGGTTTATTTTACCTGTTTTAATCAGTTCCCTGATACTATCAATATCGCCGCCCCAGAAAATATTTCCCTCAACCAGAACACTTTTGGGAATTAAATCGCCAAGATTATGCAGATAATGAAGGGTATCAGGTGCAACAGGTCCTCCCATGCTGAGGTTCTCTTCCCAGCCATCAAAGCCTTCGATAGCAGCACTTACCTGTAAATCAAGTTTTTTATTCAGAATAAAACCAACAGATCCCTGTGGAGTGTGATCGGTGAGATATACTATGCTTCGGTTAAAAAACGTATCTGGCAGGAATGGTTCAGAAATCAGAATCTTACCCTTCTCCGGGATTTTATCTTCCGGCAATATTGCAAACAAATCAAGTTCCGGCTGCATAATTCAAATTTACAATTACAATATAAATATTATGCAAAAATAATTAAGTAAAAACTTATCTTCAATTAAATATTATCATATTTTTACCCCAATTGTTAAATAATCTCATGCAAAGAAGTACTTTAAGCATAATTGGAAATAAAGTTGTTTTAAATATCCGTGAAAGGATGTGTGAAACAGCAGAAGAGATGCTGGCAAGTGACAAATTTCGATTGGTCCTTGATCATTGTCTAAATAATCTCAGATCAAAAAATTCACCTTTACTCGAGTTTTTCGGAAGTTGCAGCGCTGATGAAGAGTGTGTGAACGATCTTGTCAAAACGCTTTCATTACTAGTAAAATATGAAAGCAGTGTTGTCCCTCATATTTTTGATAAGTCGAGGATCTTTCTAAAAGATCTTGATAAAATAGCTGGTTTTGTTGAATATCTATATGACTACTGGCGCCATTTTGACCGTTTTATCATAAATGATTCTGAAGGTGATCGGCTTGATAAAAGGCCATACCGGACTTTTAATGAAACAATTGAGCAGCTCACACATCTGATAAGAACTGTTTACAGACATATTCAGGAAAATATTACAGGCAGTCATCCTACTGTTTACAGACAGGTTCCGGCCGGCGCTGAAATGGCAGTGATCTCCTTACCAAAAGATATTGCTTACAAGGGAGATAAATATAAAAAATTGAATAGCGTTCCTGTAATACGTCAGATGCTTATTTATCCTCCGCTTGTTATTCAGCAACCAATGAATAAGCGTACTGGTCATTTTAATAAGATTCATCAGAATCCGGTCGATCTGGTTGCATTAAAATCAGGTGAGTGGATTTGTTACCCTGCAAAAGTTGGTAAATTGCTTATCATGGTTTATTTCCATCTTGATTTTTTTGAACTCGGCTTTTCAATGTGTAACTTGTTCGAGTTAGCCAATGATGCAGATTTGGAGAAAAAACCGGATGCACTTTTTATTTATGGTGTACATGGGAATGTTATTGACGGTCTGGCAAAATATTCGACAGTATTTTACGATGATGAGGAAAATGGGATATTCGTAGGCGCAATTCCTGACCGCCCTGAATTCGGGTATTTCGGTTATCTCAAGAAGATGATATTAACTCTTCATAATTCCATAGTGATGAAAACGGGTAATATGCCTTTTCATGGGGCTATGGTGAAGATATTGCTCCAGGGAAACAAAGAAGCCACAATTCTTTTGATGGGCGACACTGGCGCAGGAAAATCCGAAACTCTTGAAGCCTTCAGGGTGCTTGCAGATAAGTATATCAGACAACTTACAATCATAGCCGACGATATGGGTTCTATTGAACTCGACTCAAGCGGTTATCCAATTGGATATGGTACCGAGATAGGAGCGTTTCTGCGTCTTGACGATCTGCAGCCCGGATATGCTTTTGGGCATCTTGACCGGTCAATTATTTTTAACCCCAGCCAGGTTAATGCACGTATAGTCTTCCCGGTGACAAATTTTGAGACAGTCATCGCAGGACATAAAATCGACTACATACTCTATGCTAATAATTTTGAGGAAATTGACACTGAACATCCGGTAATCGAAAAATTCAGTTCTGCCGAATGGGCCCTGGATATATTCAGTGAGGGTGCTGTTATGAGTAAAGGAACAACAACATCCAGTGGATTGGTTCATTCATATTTTGCAAATATTTTCGGTCCTCCCGAGTATAAAGAGCTTCATGACGAGATTGCTGCAAAATACTTCGCATCATTCTTTAAGCATAATATTTTTGTAGGACAGATGAGGACGAGGCTGGGAATACCGGGTTATGAATCCAGCGGACCAAGAGAAGCTGCTATGGAGTTGCTTAAAATTATCGGGGTTACTGATATTGTATAAGGTTACCTCTCTGCTTCTCAAAGAGGGGGAGTTATCTAATTGCATATTAATACGTTTCCCCCTTTTTACATAGTAGAGAGGGAAAAAAACAAAGGGGGTGAGTACTTTCTGAAAAGACAGAATCGGGATATTAGTGTTTCTCCGGCACTGCCTCTTTCATCATCCCATAAACAATATCGAATACATCTTCTGCACTGGGTTTGGAGAAATAGTCTCCATCGGTTGTATAAGCAGGCCTGTGTTCTTTCGCAGTAAGAGTCTTGGGTGGACTGTCAAGATATTGCCAGCCCCCTTGTTTTTCAAGGACTTCCTGCATCATGTAAGCAGTGGTTCCACCGGGGACATCTTCATCGAGAAAAAGAATCCTGTTTGTCTTTTTAAGGGATTCAAGTATCATTTTATTTCTATCAAATGGCATAAGAGTCTGAACATCAATCAATTCTACTGAAATATCGTGAGAAGCAAGTTGCTTTACTGCTTCTATAGCAATTTTAACAGTAGATCCATACGTAACAATTGTCAAATCTGTTCCCTTGTTCAATATTTCAGGAATACCAAGCTGAAGTCGGAACTCACCGATATTATCGGGCAACTTTTCCTTCAGTCTGTAGCCGTTAAGAGGTTCAATAACTATAGCAGGATCCTGGCCTTCAAGAAGAGTATTGTAAAAACCTGCTGCTCTTGTCATATCTCTTGGCGAGATAACATAGATACCCCTAACGGAATTGATAAGCATGCTCATTGGCGATCCTGAGTGCCATATTCCTTCAAGGCGATGTCCCCGTGTACTTATAATTAAGGGAGCGATCATTCGGCCTGCAGTTCTATAATGGGTCGTTGCAAGATCATCACTTAAAACCTGCAAACAATACATCAGATAGTCGAGATACTGTATTTCTGCAATTGGTCTCATACCTCTCAGCGCTAACCCCAGTCCCTGGCCAAGAATAGTTGCTTCCCTGATACCTGTATCTGTAATACGCAGTTCACCGAATTTTTTCTGTAATCCTTCGAGGGATTGGTTAACCCCTCCAATGACTCCTGTATCCTCTCCGAATGTTACTAAAAGGGGATATTTTGAAAATAACTTATCATAATTGTCACGTAGTATCTGTCGGCCGGGTACCTCCGGTGAATCAGCAGAATATACTGGAGGAATCGGTTTTACATTAAGAACTGATGTAGGAGTTTCATTATAAAGAAATGAATCATAACTTTTCAGAGCATCTTTATAATTACGTTTTAGCCAACCCTCCAGCTCCTCTTTCAGGTTATCGGATTTTAGACAAGATCCGCATATGTTTCTCAATATCTTCCTAGCTGTGACAAAATTATCTTTTCGAATAGGTGCCGGAACTTTCTTCAGATCTTCAGTAAAATTATCAACTGAATCTTCTTTTGCCTTTTCAGTGCATTTGCAAGAACGGTCATTGATGATTTTAACCAGTGCATCCCTTTCAATTTTTATTGGATTCTGAAACGATTCCCACCCTTTTCTTCTCGATTCCTTTGCTTCCTCTTCGGCTTCCAGTGCAAGTTTATCAAGTTCAGCAGATGTGGCAATTTCAGAACTGAGTATCCATTCCCTCATTTTCCTTATCGGATCAAAGTCGTCTTCCCATTTCAGACGTTCCTCGCTTTTATATCTTTCATGTGAACCTGAAGTAGAATGTCCCTGAGGCTGTGTTACTTCTTCAATATGAAACACAACAGGAGTATGTTGTTCCCTGCATATTGCAATACCTTCTTCATATAGTTTTAATAATCCGGCATAATCCCACCCCTTACCTTTGAAAATCCTTATTCCTGGTTTATCTTTTTCAGTCTCAAATCCTTTAAGTATTTCAGAAATACTCCCTTTTGTTGTCTGATATTTCTTGGGTACAGATATTCCATAGCCATCATCGTAAACAGAAACTGCCATGGGCACCTGAAGAACTCCGGCTGCATTAATCGTTTCCCAAAAGTAACCTTCCGATGTACTTGCATCTCCAATAGCGCCGAAAGCTACCTCATTTCCTTTCAATGACAGAGTTGTAAACTGCTGTATATCTTTATTTTGCCTGAATAATTTTGACGCATACGCCAAACCAAGCAAACGTGGCATCTGGCCAGCAGTAGGAGAAATATCAGCTGAAGAGTTTTTTTGTTTTGTCAAATCGCGCCATGTTCCATCAGGATTTATATTTGGAATAGAAAAGTGATTATTGAATACTCTTCCTCCGCTTCCGGTATTAAACTGATTGTCAGTGTTCCCATATAACTGATGGAAAAACTCAAGCGAGTCATAAACCCCCATTGCCATCATCCATGTCTGGTCGCGATAGTATCCCGATCGCCAATCACCATTTTTAAACTGTTTTGCCAGGGCTAACTGGATTATTTCCTTTCCATCTCCGAAAATTCCAAATTTTGCTTTTCCGGTCAGAACTTCACGTCGTCCTATAATACTCAGGTTTCGACTAAGATTGGCCATCCGGAAGTCGGCAAGAATACTCTCTTTGTTCAAATATTGTCCTGATTGATTTTTGCTTTGTTTCATCCCAATACTCTCCTTGATCAAATATTGTCCTGGTTCATGGTTGTTTTGTTTCATTCCTGGTAAAAAGTTAAGTGGTGGTTCTGAGACTAGAAACAATTTAATACCGATGTTGTTTAAATAACCCGGAATAAATGGTTAATGGTTACTTTCAGATTCTGAGAGGTCACCCTTCAACTTTTCAGATGTCCATGTTTTAAAATTCCCGTTATTATCAGAATAGATCATGTAGGCCTCAAGTTCGGGATGTAAACCTATAAATTCAATTGCCTTTTCTCTTCCCATTACCAGGCAGCCGGTTGCCACACCATCAGCCATAGCACATTCGTCAGCAATAATAGAGACACTTAATAATGTATTTCTTGTAGTATACCCTGTTTTTGGATCAATATGATGGGAATATTTGATACCATCTTCAATATAAAATTTCCTGTAGTTTCCCGAAGTTGAAATTGCTTTATTGGTCATCTTAAGTATTGCCTGAAGTGATTGCCCTGGAGTCATATTATTATCAACCGGTTTATCGATTCCGATTCTCCAGAGATTGCCTGCCTTCTTTCCTTTTACCCTGACTTCTCCTCCTATTTCAACCAGATAATTTTTAATTCCGAGACTATCGAAAAAACGACATATGACATCAACAGAAAACCCTTGTGCTATAGCATTAAAATCAAGGCATATATGTGGATCAGATTTTATCAGCTTTCCATTAATAAGTGAAACTTTATTCATCCCTACAAGCTTCATCAAACTATCGCGATTGGCTTCAGTGAAGCTCTTGTGTGCATCAGGACCAAATCCCCAGGCTTTTACAAGAGGTCCGACTGTTACATCAAAAGCTCCACCAGTCATTTCAGATATTATAACTGACTTCCGGTATACCTCTGTAAAAAATGAATCCGGAACTGCATCTTCGTTTCGGTTTATCTTCGAGAGGATAGATGAATCCTTATAAAGAGATAATGACATATCAAAGTCATTTAAGATCTTTTCAACTTTTTGCCTCAGCTCTCCGGGTTCTATATTCTTCCTATTATCATATACTATGCTATATGTTGATCCCTGGGCAAAACCGTTGAAATTTGCAAAAACAGACTTATTTTCCGTACAGCCGGATGTAATAAAAATGAGTAACAAAAAACCTGCTAATAGTTTATTAATCATGATCTTATTGTATAATTTTATTAATCCAGATCCCAATACAATCTTACACAAAATTTGTTCTCCTTCAAAATATTATCATTTCTCTTTTGAAATTTGAGACAACAATTCCTTATTTTTAAAGTTTAATATAAGTACCTAAATAAGATACATAAACCCATTGATTTTCTTCGTTTACCCCGGCTCCGCCAGCTGGCGGAGAGCGAAGAACCGACGACACGAAGTGGAGGAGCTCGACGAAGTCAAAANNAAATTGATTTTCAAGCTATTTTGAATTTTTCATGATAATCAATAGTCAATAAGTTTCAGGTATTAGAACAATGTTTAAATGAGATATATATTCCTATTTGTTTTCATATTCAAAATCATTTCAACAGAAGGACAACAGACTAACCCTGATTCAGTTCTTTATTCGAATCATATCTATAATGATAAGATAAAAACTGTTCAACTTTACAAGGATGGCTGGAATCTTTCATATCCAATCATTAAACTGAACAGTAAAGAGAAGCTGGTTCTTAATTTTGATTTACTGGCAGATCAACCTGAAGCATACTACTATACTTTTATCCACTGCGACAAAGACTGGAAAAAATCTGATATTTTCCCGAATGATTATATGACAGTAAATGGTGAAACCCAGGTTGAAGATTACGCAAATTCATTCAATACAACAGTTAGTTATATTCATTATACACTTAGTTTTCCTAACGACAGGGTAAACTTAAGCCTGTCAGGTAATTATATACTGGAAGTATATCCTGATGGCAAACAGGAAGAACCAGCTATAACACAAAGGTTTATTGTTACTGAAGATGCCACCAAAATTGATATAACGATTCACAGACCTCAGATGGCAAAAGAGAACAATACTCATCAGCAGGTTGATTTTATTGCCAATTATACCGGACTCACCATAAATGACCCATCCAGGAATCTGTTTGTTTTTATTCTTCAAAATGGAAGATGGGATAATGCTAAAAGAAATCTTAAACCCGATTTTAACGGAAATAATGAACTAAAATACAATTCATTATTAGATAAAAATATTTTCCAGGGCGGTAATGAGTACCGGTATTTTGATATTAAAAGTATCCGGAATAAGACTGAGTATGTTAAAAAAATAGATTTTGTAAATCCCAACTATAATGTTTATCTCTACCCGTCGGATAACAGGGAATTTAAACCATACTTCTACTGGCAGGATTTCAATGGGAAGTATTATATAGCCTTCCAGGAGGGAAAGAAACCCGAGGTCGAATCAGACTATGTTTATGTGTATTTTACCCTTCCATCAGATCAATTGATTTCAGGAGGTAAAATGTATATATCGGGTGGTCTTAATAACTGGGCCTTTGATAAAAATAATCTGATGACATTCAATCCGATAAGAAAAGAGTATGAATGTACTATGCTATTGAAACAAGGATGGTATAATTATGAATATGTTTTTATGAAAGACGGTGAAATCAATGGAACCGCAACATTATTTGAAGGCAGTCACTATGAAACCGAAAACGATTATATTGTCCTGGTTTATTACAGGAATCCACGCGATCGTTATGACAGGGTTATCGGTTCTGTTATAGCCAATACATTAAACCATCTTGCCAACTAAGCATTACCGTGTTTGTCTACTCCATATTGCATATATATAGTATGCTTGAGCGTTTTCACTATCTCGGTCATATACTCTTCCACTGCTCTCAAAGAACCGGGTAGAGTGTAAATCAATGATTTACCAGTGATGCCTGCAACACCTCTGCTTAGCAGGGCATTTGGTTTTTCAGTCCCATATTTTATCCTTATGAATTCCATTATCCCTGGAATCTCTTTTGTCAGAAGAGGAATAACCGTCTCAACGGTAATGTCTCTTGGACCAATACCTGTTCCGCCTGTAGTTAATATAATATTGTAAATATTTCCTGAACCAATTAACAGATCTCTCAAAATAACAGAGTCGTCAGGAATAAGAGTTAACTTGATATTACATGACCAACCTGCAGAAGAAAAAAACTCTTCAATCTTTTCTCTAATCTTTGGTCCGCTAAGATCCTCATACTCTCCCCTGTGAGCCCTGTCACTGAGTGTAATGATCAGCACTTCAAATTTATCAGGAAGGTTCATTTTTTGATTTTTTCTGTGAGACTGATATTATCAATGATCATATTCTTATCTACAGCTTTGCACATATCATATACTGTAAGAAGCGCAATACTGACAGCTGTTAATGCTTCCATTTCCACTCCTGTTTTTCCGAAGCAACGCACTTCACTTACTACTTTAACACCTGTTTTATCAACGGCTGCATCTACCTTTACATTATCAAGAACAATATTATGACATAAGAGGATAAGTTCAGATGTTTTTTTAGCTGCATTGATCCCCGCAAGTTGTGACACAGTCAGCACATCTCCTTTTTTTAGCAGATTATCTTTAATAAGCAGGATAGTTTCCGGAGCTAACAGAATATGCCCGCTTGCCTTTGCGATTCTTGATTGATTCTCTTTATCTCCGATGTCGACCATAACCGCTTTGCCCTTGTTGTCAATGTGTGTCAGTTTGTTCATAATTTGTCAACCTCCTATATTATAAAATGCATCTGTTTCGTTTTTTGATCCGCACTCGGGTTTTAATTCTGCTGCCAGGTTAATTGCTTTTTCAAAGCCCAGTTCCCTTATATCAAGTTCAATATTGCTGAAGAGACATGGTTTTAGCTTCCCGCTGGAAGTGAGCCTTAACCTGTTGCACAATGAGCAGTCGCCACCGGTTCCTCCTTCGACTATTGAAAAATGGCCCCTGACCAGATCCATTTGTCGTATATATCTTATCTCCAAATCATTATCTTTACAAAACCTGGTAACTGCCCTGGCTTCTTCCTCTTCTTTTGAGTCTTTGATAACACAATTTATTTTAACAGGTAAAAGTCCTGCATTTTTTGCGGCATTAATACCTTCAAATACGTCAGTTAAATTGCCGGAACGTGTAATAGCCCTGAATTTTTCAGGATCAATTGTATCGAGGCTTATGTTAACTCGATGAAGTCCGGCAACCTTGAGTTCCAGAGCATATTGTTTCAGTAATGTGCCATTTGTTGTCATTGAAAGATCATCTATACCTTTAATTTCTGAAATCATTCTTACGAGTGTTGTAACTCCTTTTCTTACGAGAGGTTCCCCACCCGTTAACCTGACTTTTGTTACTCCCTTTGAAACTGCCACCTGAGTAAATCCGGCAATCTCATCAAACGACAGTATCTCTGTATGACGAAAGAGTTTGATCCCTTTTTCCGGCATGCAGTATGTACATCGTAAATTACACCTGTCGGTTACAGATATACGCAAATAATTCAGTTTCCGGTTAAATCTGTCGAACATTTACAATTTCTCCTTTTGTCAAAGAACTTATTCCTGGTTTGATAGCAATTATCCCGTCACAATTAGAAAGCGCAGTTATATGAGCCGAGCCGTGATAATCGACCGGTATAACCTCCATATCTTCATTAATTGTGATTGGGATAAATCCAAGTCTTTCCGATGATTTTCTTTCGTAGTTTAAAGCCATAGGCAATTTATATTCACGTGGTATCCAGCAAGAGCCCATCATCCTGTTTATCAGAGGTCTTACAAGTAATTCGAACTGAATAAACGAAGAGACAGGATTACCTGGCAGTCCAAAGACAACAGATTTTGAATGTACTCCGAATGTTGTTGGTTTACCCGGCTGGACATTCACCCGGTCAAATAAGATTCTTACACCGGCTTGTTCCAGAACCGAGGGTACAAAATCAAAGTCACCCATCGAAACACCACCTGTAATAATAACAATGTCACAATTATGGATAGCATTTTTTACTATTTCATACGTGACCTTTTCATTGTCAGGTGCAATACCATAATCA
This sequence comes from Bacteroidales bacterium, assembly GCA_003141415.1. Taxonomy (GTDB): domain Bacteria; phylum Bacteroidota; class Bacteroidia; order Bacteroidales; family VadinHA17; genus LD21. The sequence continues at coordinate 13,624 of PLLX01000167.1, read as the reverse complement.
ATTCCTGTTCCCCCTGCCTTTGTAATCTGTGCTCTCAACTGATAAGCATTGCTATTCCGTATCTGAGAAATACGAGGTTTTTGAGAAGGATTAACTAACTCATCACCAGTACTTATTATACCGACAATTGGTCGCCTTTTCACCCTCACCTTCGTATGACCAACAGATGCCATTATAGCAATATCCTGAGGCAGAATAAACTTGGATTTTTTCAGTATAACGTCACCAGACCTGACATCTTCGCCTTTAAAAGAAATGTTTAACTTTGGATCAATTCCGGTAAATCTGATCTTCCCGTTTTGGAGAGTTTCTGATTCCTCGACCTTAAAAACAACATCACAACCCTCCGGGACTATTGCTCCTGTCATTATCTTGGAACATTGTTTTTTGCCCACTTTTCGGACTGACTCTTTCCCAGCAGCAATAACTTCAATTACCTTTAGATCATTATTCAGTTCGATCTTATGACATGCATAGCCATCCACCGCTGATCTGTTAAATGGGGGCATATCAATATCGCTGATTATGTCTTCATCAAGTATCCGTCCACAGGAATCAGTAAATGGAATTGTCTCTGTTTCAGTCTCGATAACAGATTTCATTACAATCCTGAAAGCTTCTTCAAATGATATCATATCAATCTTGTTTCTTTGCTGGTGTCTTGAAATCCTCCCCCCTTGCGCTTATCAGGAGGGGATATATACTTGAGAACCACAGACATTGCGAGCGAAGCAAATCAATCTTTTGCACTTGCCACCCCTGCAATCTGGCTCTTCCCTAAAATTACACACCGGCAATTTCTTAACTGTCGTCCCTCTTTTGTCTTTTTACTTTTGTCTTTTGTTTTCAAACAGTACCACTTAAAACCACAATTGCTTTTGAAGGGAAACTCACCCATACCTCTTTCTCCTCAACAAGGTTGAGTCTCTCCAAATCTGAAGTAATTATGTTTATATAGAACATTTCCCCGGCATCTATTGTCACTTCCATTCCAAATTCTGAAGGTATAAGTTCAGTTACTTTTCCTTTGATTACATTGAGCTCTTTATCCACAGGTTTTTCGTTTGTAAGAACAATCGAGTCATTCTTAATAAGAAGCAGGCTGTCTCTGCCTGCGGAAACACCATTAAGTTTTAACTTTACATTATGCTCTGTTACTCCTACTGATAAACCATTCTCACCTGATATAACCACTCTGAAGAAATTCCGTATGCCTGCATAACGTGCAACAAAACGGTTAGACGGGTTGTTAAAGACCTCATCCACAGAACCCTCCTGGATGATTTTCCCATTATGAATAACTCCTACTCTTTTTGCAAGGCTTATAGCATCACCATAATCATGGGTTACATGAATAATTGTTTGACCAGCTTTATTCAGATTCCTTAACAACCGTTTCAGATCGTCTTTCAGTGATGTGTCGAGCGAGGAGAGAGGTTCGTCAAGCAATAGAAGTCTGGGTGATGTAATAAGCGTCCTTGCCAGGGCTACTCTTTGCAGTTCACCACCTGATAGCTTTTCGGTGCTTCGATCGAGAATATGTTTAATATTCATTGAAGTTGCGGCTTTTTCCACCTTTTCTACAATACTTTTTTTATCTTCTTTTCTGGCTCTCAGTGGGTAAGCAATGTTTCCAAAAACAGTCATGTGGGGGAAAACAGCGTAATCCTGAAAGACAATTCCTACCTTTCTGTCCTGAATGCGTTGCCTGGTAATATCCTCATTATCAAGGATTATACTGCCTGTATCAGGGTGTTCAAGTCCGGCAATCAATTCCAGAAGCTGAGTCTTTCCTGAGCCTGATCTACCGAGCAGGACATAATACTCGCCATCGGATACTTCCAGGTTTATGTCCGCCAAGGCAAAATCGCCAAGTCTTCTTTTAATATTAATCAGTCTGAGCATCAGTGTTTATAAATTTCTCTTTTCTTTTAATTGAAATAAGTCTTAATGCTATCAAAAACAGCAGAGCTACCAGGATAAAAAATACTGATGCCGGTCTGGCATAATTAAGTCCGTAAGAACTAAATCTTTCATATATAAGAACAGGTGCAATCATAGGATGGTAAGCAATAATAACAACAGCGCCGAATTCACTCATGCCTCTGGCAAACATCATTACGAAGCCAGTAGTAATGCTACGCCAGGCAAGAGGCAGTGAGATTGTAAAAAAGACTTTTGTATGGCTGGCTCCAAGATTAAGAGCGGCCTTTTCAAGTCTTTCAGGAACAGCAGCGAAACCGTCGCGGGCAGCATTTATCAGAAATGGCAAACTAACAAAAGCCATCGCAAGAGCAATTCCGGATGGATGATTTACAAGGTTAAGACCAAACAACGAAGCCGTCTTCCCAAGAAAACCATCGCGGGAGATAAATCCGAGCAGAGCGATACCCGCAGCAGTATGGGGAAGTACGATTGGAAGATCAATGATTCCCTGAACAATATTTTTAACTGGAAATTTTTTGCGTGCAAGCAGCCATGCAAATGGAACAGCTCCTATTGAGAATATTAAGGTAGCAGTGAAAGATACCCAGAGGGTCAACCAGACACTCTGGTGAACCTCCTTGTCTTTTACAGTTTCAAGAAACTGTGCTCCTCCAGTATGAATAAACATTCCGACAAGTGGTGCAAGAATAAACAATAGGACCAATGATGAGAGAATCATTACTATCCATGTAAATATGCTGTTCCGGCTCATTATTAATTCAATTTTTATCAGCCTTTGCAAAATATTTTAATAACTTCGGTGGCAACTTCATTACAGGCTCTGCGATAAGCGGTACTAACGGTTTCTGTCCATTCTTCCTAAAAATACCCATTCCTTCCGGACTCAGCATAAAATCAATAAAATTGACTGCTTCTTCTTTCTGTGGCGCATTGTCAAGGATAGTTATACTGTAATTAATATAATCTCCTGTGACTTTCATTTTTATTCCCGGCTTGCTTCCGTCAACATAAGTACTTACGGATGAATAGAGATCATTTTTTGAAGGATCTGAAAGGTTAATCTCCTTTGGCAATTCAATAAATTTTAATCCGTGTTGTATTGCAACTGATTTATACTGAAACATATAGTCAATAGCATTTGATTCAAGCAAAGCTACGAGATCAACTTCCTTTGGCCGGATATATTCTCTGTTTTTGGATGACATTTTTTCAGCTAGTCCTGGTTTTTTGTAATACTTTTCAGCCAACTTATATGTAAATACAGTCCTGTAACCACATGGATCGGAATCCGGATCTGACCTGGAATAGATTACATCCTTCCTCTGCAGGATATCCATCCAGTTATCAGAATTAATTTCCCTGGAGTACTTTGATTTTTCCTGGTAGGCAATAACTATTTCATTTGTTGCAAACCTGATGCTCCAGCTTGCATAATCCGGAATAAGGAGCTCATTAATAATAAAATAATCTGCTGAGGCTACTATATCACACGGCTTTTTAAGCTCTGTAACCTTTCTGGCACAAACGAGACTTCCTGATGATTCAAGATATATTTTAGTACCCGGATTTCTTTTCTCATACTCCTGAGCTATCTGCTTTATTGGAACAGAAAGTGACCCCGCATGGAAAATAATTAACTCTTTATGCTGAGCCGGGGATTGAACCGAAGAGTTGGACGGGCGAAGCAAAATTGCTAATAACATAATAATTAAGATTCTCATAAATTAATAATTAGTTAAGACCACCGGAATAGTCACAAAATTAGTAAATGGTTAATAGAGATGCCTAAATTGGGCATGAAAAATAGATTGTGAATCAAAAAAACAGATAATGCATCAAATATATGTAGAGACGTGCAAATTGCGCGTCTCTACTTTTATTTTGTTACTGAAAATTCTTCACTACTTCTATTACTTCAGGGAAGTCCATTCCTATCTTTTTCAGGAATTCGATTGTCGGTACTCCATTTTTATTCCATCCTCTTCTTTTATAAACTGCATCTATCAGTAATTCATACTGATCTTCACGATATTTCCTTAATACCTTCATCTTCTCAGGAGTTGTCTTTCCTTCCGGGTCGAATCCAATCTTTTCCTTAAGTTGTTTGTCGTATCGTTCCGCCCTCGATTCGTATTCTTCGATTGTAACAGGACCGGCTGCACGATATGGTTGCCTGTCGTGAATGCGCGTGCCATAGCCACGACGTAGATTAAAAACTCTTTGAAAATTATAGACCCTTTCAGAATCCTCCACAAGCCGTTTCTTATCAAATTCACGACCGGTAACTGCCTTATATATGGTTACATAATTATCTACATGTTCTGGTACCTTTGCAGGTTCAGCAGACTGTGCGTTGGACTCTGGTTCAACATCATTCCATGGAAGCTTGCAGAGACCAACAAGTCCGAACCATGTCCGGAACATAGGAAAATAATGAAGAGCTTCAGCTTTATTTTCAAATGTTGGTATCTGGTTATTGACCATATCCATGAATATAAGCCAGGCTTCATCATGCTGAGGACCTTTATTTGTCAGAGCAAAGCCGCCCTGCTGCGCGAGAGATTCTTTCGGCATATACTGTGAATATTCAAGTCCCTTATTTTCCATCCCGATATCATTAAGAAAAGAGGCCTCGCCCCAACCGTTTCTGATGAATAGTTCCTTCATCTTGCGGACACCGGTTCCGGCAATCTTGCCAAATCCTTCTCCACGGGCTAGCTGGTGCAACATTTCAAGAGCAGATTCAGAGTTGCCAAAGTTCAGATCAAGTCCGCCTGTTCTCTCCTTATTAAGAATTCCGTTCTGGAAACACTCCATTATAAATGCCGTAAGTGTACTCCATGTTATAGTACAAATCCCATAAGTATCACAATAAAAATTTGTTTCAATAATATATTGGGGATCGAAAATTCCACAATTTGACCCCAGGCCGGCAGCATTTTCGTATTCAGGACCATCGACAATAACTTTCTGCCCCGTATACGGACCAGTCTTCAAAATAAAATCATCTATGCCTTTGCTGCATGACATGTTGCAGCCAATCCAGCAACCATCAGGTACGTTCTGTGTAAAATTTCTTTTCCATACCGATGAATCGATTTTATAAGAATCGGGATGGCTGCCAAATTTGTAATTCATTACCGGTAACAGGTCATGGTCATTCATTATCTCCATAAGATGAGCCGTTCCGATTTCCCTCATCTGGCATTGTTTGGAGTCTAGTTCACGCATCTCCCGGTTAAACCTTTTACCCCGTTCCATGATTGTCTCCAGATCAACTACATTATTGAGATTGCCTTTTACACCCGGAATTTTGCAAACAAGAGCTTTGATTTTCTTATTACGAAATACAGTACCGATACCACCTCTTCCGGCTTGTTTTGACCTAACCTTTTTACGTTTTGAATCGTAAAAACTAAAGTTAAGCATTCCGATTAATGAGTGTTCAGCTGCAGATCCTGTAGAAACGACTCCGATATACTTTTTCTCATTATCGTTATCCGCAAAAATTTCTGTCAGTTGTTCTCCCAAAATATGGCTGTCTGTCGCCTCTGCAGGAGCTTCGAATATTTCAACTCTGTGGTTTATACCATCAATAAAGACAATTACATCTTTGTCAGATTTTCCCTGGATTTCGATTGCATCAAATCCTGAAAACTTAAGGAATGGTCCGAAGAATCCACCCACATTGCTATCCATAACAGAGTTTGTCTGAGGTGATATGCTGACTACCAACGACTTACCGGTTCCTGAGTACTGAGTTATGCCTCCAATAGGTCCGGAAGATATAATGATCTCATTTTCAGGATCATCCCATTTTGTTTCAGGCTTTGTTGCATCCCAGAGTAGCCGAAGGCCATACCCTTTGCCACCTATGAATTTTTCTTTCATGACGATTGGGACATCCTTCTCTTTTATTTCTGTTGTACTGACATTTATGTAAAGTATCTTGTCAGTATAACCTTTATTCAGCGGGGTCCAGATGTAATCCCAGCTCTTTAAAAGTTTATGTTGGTCTTTTATCAACTTTATGTCCATAAATAAAAATATTAGAGACCTGTAAGTCCGCTATTTAGAACATCAAAATTAAAACATTATTATGTGTTTTAGCATGATATTGATCAGTATGTTACGGAATTCATCCTTGTAAAAACATTAAAAGGTTCTTATCTTTCGGACTGATAACTGACATTATTCATAAAATGAACCTGATCAGTAATGAGATTCTCTGAAATTAAAACTCATCTTTCAAAATTCAGGGTCGGAATTGCCGGCGCAGGAGGCCTTGGTTCAAACTGCGCTGTTGCACTTGCCAGATGTGGTGTTGGCACACTTGTAATAACTGATTTTGATATTATTGAAGAACTTAATCTTAACAGACAATATTATTTCACCGATCAGATAGGTTTAATGAAAACTGTTGCTTTAAAAGAAAATATTGCGCATATCAACCCTGAAGTCTTTGTTATTATCCATCAGATGAAACTTGACAGAACAAATATTACTGAAATCTTTTCAGGCTGTAATATAATTGTTGAAGCCCTCGACAGTTCTGCTATGAAAGAGATACTTATCGAGACCGTTCAGATAAAAATGCCCGGCATTCCTTTAATTGTAGGATCCGGAATGGCGGGGTGGGGAAAAACCAATGATATTATCAGCAGAAAAATAGATGATACTCTTTATGTTTGCGGTGACGAATATTCAGAGATATCTGATGATCTTCCACCGATTGCACCACGTGTCGGGATTGTCGCCAGCATGCAGGCAAATATTGTGATCGAACTCCTTATGAATATTAAGTGATTAATAATCAAGAAACCTATGAAAATCTTATTAAATAACAGGGAAGAAGAATTCAAGGAGGAGTCAATCACTGTTAATGAAATGCTTATTCTGAAGAAATTTTCATTTAAAATGAGAATAATAAAAATCAATGGCACTTTAATTTCAAAAGAGAAATACAATACTACTTTTATTCATGATGGTGATGATGTACAGATGCTATATCTAATGAGTGGCGGTTAAAAAAAATATTGTAGGTTTGTATAATGATTATCAGGTTTAATTTTACAGACAAAATCCCCGCTATATTCCGGAATAAATATGTCCTGACAATAATTATTTTCTTTGTCTGGGTTTTACTATTGGATTCTAACAACCTTATTACCAGATATAAGGAGATGAAAGAACTAGATAAGCTCAAAGTTGACAGGGAATATTATATTAAACGCATTGATGAGGACAAACAAAAGCTCCATGAATTGAAAACCGACAACCACAACCTCGAGAAATTTGCCAGGGAACAGTATCGTATGAAGAAACCTGATGAAGATCTTTATATTATTCTCACTCCTTCTGAGGATCGTAAGAATACCAGAAAAAACAGGTAGTAATTATTTGATATTCAAGGATAATTATCCTAAAATATATTTATCACTGTGCTGTAGGCATTAAATATTGGTAAAAATAATCCCTCTCCATTATACCCCGTCCAATACGGGACGGAACAATTTCCACAATGTCACAATCCACCGATATCAGGTCCCGATAGGACCTGAAGGTCATAATTACGTTCCAATGACCTGTAGTAAAGAAGTAAGTTATGAGGACTTTCTGATTCTAAGAGAATGTCCCTTGCTTCTAGTAATTCGGAAGCTGAAATATCAACAGGTTTTTTTTCGAAAAAATCTGAATGAACATAATTCAGGTATTTTACAATTCTGAACATATTAAACCATCCAAAAAACCGCTTCTTAAATGATTGTATTCCAGATGTATTATTTTTTACCTCCAGCATTTTTCCTACCCATTCCCTTTCATCTAAGAACAATCTGAGGCCCTGAGGAATCAAGCTGAAATACTCATGTAATTTATCGGGATCTGATTCAAAAAAAACATCAGTCAACTCAAAAAATGTCCGGAGTTCCTTAAATGCCAGCATATTATAAGTAAAGAGAGTTGAACTTTTATCAGCACTAAGTTTTCCTATTGATGCACCAGTGCCGAACGGCACCCTTGTGGAAGCCCTTGGTGAGGGGTAAACGGTAGTTGAGATTAAATTGAAATAACCCCCGGCAGGAACAAGTTTCTGAATAAAATAAAAGTCCTCCCCTGCCTGTCTCCTGTTCATCCCGCCTGCTTTTATATACGGAAGTGCCTTTACAGCTATGGCAGATCCAACTGTATGAAAAACATATGGAAACCCGGAGAAAGCAAGTCCCTGAAAATAGTAACGGAGGTGAAGCTCATATAAAGTAATATATTTAAATGTGCTTTCCTGGTGATTGGTACCTGAAAGCGGATGTTCAAAATATATCGAACAGGCCGTCAGGTCACTCCTTTTTAACAATTTACTGCATATGGCAATAAAATAATTTTCGTCAACAGTACAGTCTGCATCGAGATTAACAATAACTCCGTCGGGTCTGTTAATGCTGTTGAAACGACGTATTGCTTCATCCATTCCCGTTTTTCGTGCAAGGCCCACGCCCCATCCGTTAATAGATGGATGTTCGATCATAAAAACAAAAAGCCGGAAGAAACAGTTTTTGTTTTCTTTCTTCCAGGTTTCAATATTGTTAAAGGTTATTGTATTATTCTCTAAACTCTCCCTGGTTGCATCATCAGGAGCATTTATGACAATAATGACCTCTGCCTTGCATTCTGGTTCTCTGCATTTTGAAAGAGAATCAAGTAATTTGCTTATCCCTGGCTCATTATAAGCAGGGACAACTACAATTATACCGGTATCACGATCGATAGCCTCTTGAATTTTTTGAGGGAACAGAGTCCTTTCTTCAAGATAGGTTGAGGCAAAACCCATTTGTTATTATTTTTTCTCTGCCTTATACTTTTTGTTAATCGCGTCAAGTACTTTTTGTGTTATATCCTGTGAATTATCACCATATAAAACAACACTTCCAAAGCTTTTTCCTAGAATATACTGATAGTTGTAATCAGTTCTGTTTTCCGCAAGGAATTTTGTAATATATTCGAGTATCTGACGATTCATAACCTGTTCTTCTTCTACAAGGTTGGACTGGAGTTTATCGCGTAAGGAAACAAGTTCCTGTTGCTGCTGAACAAGTGATTGCTCAATCTGTGCTGCAGAAGCCCTTGTAATGAGTCCTTTATTTACTTTATCCTGATAATCTTTTGCACCTTTCTCATATTGACTTCCTTTTGAATTTAGCTCTGCTTCAGCACTTTTTTGTTTAGCCATAAGATCGTTTTTTCTGTCGAAAAACATATCAAATTTGAAAATAACCGAATCGATATTTATGTAAGCAATCCCTTGCGCTGGTAATCCAACACTATTCCCTGTTGTTTCACTCTTTTTTGTTTTTTTATTCCCTGAAAAATGCAGAATATAAAGGCCTGCTACAGCCAAAAACAGAACAACATACAGAACTACAGAAAGTTTCTTCATTTCAAATTGAATATTTGTTAAACATTAATCAGGCGCAAATATAAACAAATTAATAAATGAGACTTACTCAAATATATAATTTTAAGCTCGATCTATATGATAAAAGGTTCAACGGTTCAACGTCATAATCGCGTATTGGCGTAATGACATTAAAATTTGACTTGAAATTGGATTTACCTTTATGCCCTTGTACCTATGCGCCGGTACGTCTCAGACGTTAGAATTCGGGACAAGGGATTGCCTTGATTCGCTTTCTAAGCTGACCGATCGTCAGATTATTGAATTCATAGACAATGGAGATCTCATGAGCACCACCTGTTGAACTTATCAGATTGGAAATAGTGAAGTCGTAGCTATAGCCTATATGGAGTTGTTTAGTTTTGATTCCAATCAGACCAATGATTGCATCACCGGCCTGAGATGTTACCAACGGTATTCCCCTGTACCATATTCCGAATATTAGTGGATCTTTATAATAGTACAAGCCAACGTCAGACTGGTAGAACTTACCCTGCTTTTGAAAGTTTATAGCTACTGAAAGAATATCCTGATTTTGTTGACGTAACCGGGTCTTTTTCATAATCTGGGTTCCTCCATAAAAATTAATTTTAACGGGAACAGTTGCGTCATCACCATAAAATGATGTTTTAGGTGTAAGCAGATGATCGAGAGTAATACCAGCCCAGGTCTTTTCATTGTACGCCAGTGCGGAGGTTGCAAAATCCACATCAGCTACATTATCGAAAGGAGGAGGTGTTACGGATGGCGTTGTTCCGCTTCCTGTAATCTGACTGTTAAACACAAGTTTACCAATATCCAGACCCAGATAGTAAAATTTAAAGTTAACGCCGGGCCTGATATGCCAGTCCTTATTTATATTAAAATCGTAAGAATAAAGAAGTCCGATATTCGTTGTACTCAGATTTCCTGAGCCCGCAACGTCATAAGTTGCTAGTACACCAATGCCGGAATTGAAGTTTGTAAGGGCCTTATCGAAAGCAATACTGTACGTATGAAACACTCCCGGAACAGCAGGCCATTGATTCCTGTAGTTTATGGAAAATCTGTATTGAGATGTTGCACCAGCAAAAGATGGCGAAAGATATAAAGCATTGGCATAAAACTGGGAGAATGTAGGATCCTGACCAAAACTATCTGTTAATATGATGAATGACAGTACGAGTAAATATATTATCCTCTTCACCAAGATCGATCCCGTTAGGTTTATATTGACGAAAATAGTCAAATGAATTTAAAATCTAACATGATTTAACGAATTTTATATCTAAAAGATACGTCTTGTCTCAACTATTTTTTTAAAAAGAGAAAATAGTTGGACGAATGGCTAATATTTCAGGATGGATAAGATGATTAATTTTTGATCCCGATATCACCGGGGAAATATCAGTTTTTAAGAAGAGTCACATCGCCCATTTTTATGAAAGGTTCACCGTTTCTGAATTTGCCACGAACTTTCCAGATATAAACACCAGGCTCACATAATTGTCCATTATTATAGCCATCCCATCCTAAATTTATATCATTACTTTCAAAAATAGGGATACCAAGTTTGCTGAATATCTTTAGCTGATATTCAGATACACCGATAGAAGATGGATGAAATACCTGAGCGGCTTCATCACTTTTTGATGAATAATAACCACCTGATGGGCCTTGTGTATTAGGTATAAATGCATTCGGGAAATCAATAGAATACTCGGAACCCGAAAATGCATTGAAAAGAGTCAGAGAATCTGAACAACCCCAATCTGAAAATACCAGAAGTCGAACATTGTATTTACTGAATTTTTTATAAGTATGACTGGGTTCAAAGGATTCCGAGGTAGATCCATCTCCAAAGTCCCACTTAAACTGAACTGCATTTGTCGAATAATTCATAAAACGAATCTCATCAGTAGGAAGGACAGCCTTTTCGGGAGCAACTTCAAAACGCACCTGTGGCCTTGGATGCACTGTCACTGAAGCAGTTGATGATAAATATTCTCCATCATGATTGTAAACTTCCAAAACTACTTTATACTCCCCTTCAACATCGAAGATCCATTCAGGGTCCTTTTGGTTCGAATAACCACCGTCACCAAAGGTCCATCTGCACGAATCATAAGAATCTGAGTTATTATGAAAGTGCACTTTCAGGGGAGCACAACCTGCGGAAGAAGAAGGATCAATTAAGACTGCATTGGTTTTAAATTCGCTCTGAAGCTTTTTCGTAACAGGTGTAACTTTAATAAATAAATTGTTTTTAGAAAATGAGTTACTGATAACAGTCGGGAAATGAGGACTGTTATCATCTGATTGAGATGTTTTTGAAACCTCACCCTTTAACTTATCAGGAATCCTGATAGTACTTTTGCTTCTTATTGATTCTTTGTGAATTACATCTGAATTATCATGTTTTACACTTATTGGTTGTTCAGTCAGAATTTCAATATAACTGCTGGTATCGGATTGGTTTATTTTGCCAGGGATGCTCAAAGGATTTAAACGATCAAAGTTCTTTGATCCTGAAAAAAGTATTACAGCAGTGGTAATTCCGGTTATCAGGATACCACCTAGATAGTAAATGTTTAACCTGGCGGGATTAAAACGCATGAATTCTTTTCTGGCTACCCGACGCATAAGTTTTAATTTGACTGCTGCATCCGGGATAACCTCAGCGAATTCCAGATTCTGCCTGAACAGTTCCCTTAAATTAATATTTTGCTTATTCGTTTTCAATTCACTCTTAATCTGTTAACTTAAAGAATCAGTTATTTTCCGAATAACTGCTTTTCAATTTTCCAAGTTTTTCAAGTTTATCTCTTATTACAGCTTTTGCTCTGCTATACTGCGACTTAGATGTATTTGTATCTATCCCCAGCATTTCAGCTATTTCTTTATGTTTATACCCTTCCACTGCATACAGGTTGAAAACCATTCTGTAACCTGCCGGTAATTCATTCAACACCTTGTATAATTCATCGGCGTTAAAAAAATTTTCCTCAAAACTCGTTACCCCTGTTTCAACAGATACATACTCCTCAATATCAATATGATACCTGTATTTAAGGTTTTTATGATAATGAGTTAGTGCAGTGTTTACCGCTATTTTTCTTAACCAACCTATGAAAGAACCTGATCCTGTAAAATCATTTATGCTATAAAAGATCTTTAAAAAACTATCCTGTAAAATATCTTCAGCCTCAGCTTTATCAGTTGCATACCTAAGACATACACCAAGTAGCAGACGCGAATACCTGTCGTAAAGTACCTGTTGTGCTTTTCTGTCATGCTTAGCACACAACTCTATTATTTGCTGGTCGCTCATCATAAACTGAGGACATTTCTAAGACATTTCAAAAAAATAAAAGGTTGCATAATATGAAAAAGTTTCTTCAAAATAATTGAATTCATGCTTTTTTCATGTTTCCAGAATGACAAAGGTCATTAAAAAATAATATTAGATCCGTTTTATTAGCATTTTTAAAACAGATAAAAAGAAAGTTAATTTATTTAAAATATAAATTCAAATTATGTTCAACAAATTTATTGCGGCAATATTGCCTTATTTTCCGAAGAAATTTATATGGCTATTTTCAAAATCTTACATCTCCGGCGAAACCATTGACGACGCTATGCGTATATCTAAAGATCTGAACAGCAAAAACATAAAAGTGTCGCTTGATGTTCTTGGGGAATTTATAAAAACGCTTGACGAAGCAGAGTCAAACAAAAAGGAGTATGTAAATCTTATTGATATTTCCTATAAAAACCACATTGATGGGAATTTTTCTCTTAAACCTACCAGTTTCGGTTTACTGCTCAACAAGGAGATCTGTTATAATCATATCCGGGAGATAGTTGCAAAAGTTGCCACATATAATGGTTTTATCAGGATTGATATGGAAGACTCGCCATGCACGGATGATGAAATTGTTTTGTTCCGCAGACTAAAGTCTGAATTTCCTTCAAATGTGGGACTTGTAGTTCAGGCATACTTAAGAAGAACATTGAAAGATCTGGAACAAATGCTGGACCTTAACAGACCTGTGATACCTGTAAGTTACAGGCTATGCAAAGGAATATATGTTGAACCTGAGTCTATCGCGTTTAAAAAATATGAAGAGATAAATCAGCATTACCTTGAAGACCTGGAATTCATGTTCAGGAATAAGATCCATGTAGGTATTGCAACACATGATAAACCTCTTGTAGAAGGTGCATATAACCTGATTAAAAAATATA
>PLLX01000030.1 GCA_003141415.1 Bacteroidales bacterium | reverse complement strand
GCAAGAACCAAAATATTTTTAGAAAAACGGTTATCTTTATTATTGGCAACCTTGTTAAGAACATGCCAGGCAATAAGCATTGCCATCACTATGGTCTTGCCTGAACCAGTAGCCATTTTACTGCACCAACGGGAAAAATTACCACCATCACCGGGAATATCTATACCTGTTTTTTCTGAATCCGGGGCTTCGGTTAGCCAGATAAGTGTTTCAATTGCTTCGAGCTGGCAAAAGAAAAAACGTTTGTCCTTGCGTTCTTCGGGATCCTGCCAATGCTGGAGCAAGCGTTTGGTAATTCCCGTGATTCCGGGATACCCCTGCTCTCTCCATCTATCAACACGAGGACGTATGGAATTGACCATTTTTATTTCAACGAAAATACCGGGATCGTCAAAAGCTTTTGAACTTTCGGATGCAATTACATAACCTGCAGGGCGACGACCGGACTGTTTAATAAAATCCCTTGTGTCGCGGATATATTCCCAATAAAACTGCGGAACTATATAAGGGGAATTGATTATTAGTTTATCAATTTTTTTCATCCCTAATTCATTTCTACTTTTCTTAGAAGCTTACGGCTTAAATCATCAACAGCATCCAGCGAGGAAATCATTTCACCACCAGTATTTGAAAGCCTTGCCAAATCAGGCCTAGGGATAGCTGTTTGGTCGGCAAAAATCAATAGAGAATCAAAATTTGCGTTTGACCTTAATAAACGTTCAAGTACAATAGTAGTTAAACGTGCTTTATCTTTGTTAGGAATGCCAAATAAAAACAATGGAAAATGCTTTCCTTCAATATAATAATCTATGGGGTAATCTCTTGCATTTTCTATTGACTCGTATATATAATCTTTTTTAATTTTTTCTTCCGGTAATATTTTAAAAAGGCTTTCATGTAAATCTTCATAGAATGTTGATTCGGCACGTGCCCTGTTCAGAAATGTCAAGTCGTTTATTTTTGTTAGCGCCTGGCCTAATCTGAAAATATTTATTACTAACGTTTCAACTTGAGTGTCTATGAAAAATTCCCCACTTTCTTCATTAATAAATGTTTCGGCTAAAATTTGCTGAAAAATATTGCCTCTAGTGCCTTCCCTGAATTTATCTATATCATTTTCATAACTGAGATGCATAAACGTATGCCCCATATCGGTTAAACGGATGATTCCATTAGGCATTTCTTTTAAATAAATCTGATAAGGATCGCCATCAGGAAAATAAAAAGGTGTTTCAACAATAACCAGATTTATATTTTTTTCAATAAGTTTAATCTCTGCGCAAAGTAATTGGCAAAGATTAGACTGGATTTTAACTAAATCTAAATTCATAATTATAAAAGTTTTGGTTCATCAGGTTCAGCAGTAATACCTGTTATATTACATTCATTTATTAAACAGAACAAAGCACCATGTAAAGTATAATACTTGTTAGAAGCTGAGGCATGTCCTTCGGGTTTAAGATTTGCTTGAATGTATTTTTCAGAAGTTTTATGAATATGGCAAACATAACCCAATTTTTCATTTTCCAGGCGATTAGGATGATTATGGTTGGGGCCATTATACCTGCAAAGCATCAGAGTCTCACGGTTAGGAGCGACCCAATTCAAACCACAAGAAAAATCATCTTCCATTCCATCCCTTTTATTTTGCCGTGTGTACAATTCAAACAAATACTGCTCAGAGCCTGTACAAATAATATTATAGTTATATTGTTCATGGCCATCCTTGTTTTTTGCCCTGGCTTTTGGGTTTGAAACCTTTTTAGGCAAGCTCAACAATTCTGCAATCTTGTTGTCGGTAATTGATTCAAATGCCATATAAATTTAATTAAATTCTGATAATTTTTAATGACTCTATTCCTCTTGCATCAATAATTTTTACCGCAATAGCTTTTCCCGTGGCGAATGGCAAAGATACGGTTCCGCCGTAAGCTTCAATTTTATTCATGTCAATTTCGGCATTGAGGTTTTTGGCCAGAGTAGTCCAACCTTCTTTGGCTCCTGCCATCGGGAAGAATACCTGAGAAGGGAATAAACTTCTTCCATCATAATCATGATCGAGCATCCACATGGCGATGTCACCTCTGCCGCCGCTTTCAACAGTTCCGGTCTTAGGATTGTAGTAATCAAAACCAAGGACCTCGACAATGAATTTACCTTCTTTATCGGGTTTTGCTATAACATCCGGTTGACCGATAAGCCAGAAACTTTCGTTGCTGCTGCGTTTTTTTTTCAGGTCGTCTGTAAAAAGATCAGCGTTCATTTGTGCTTTGAGGAGTGTGACACCGGGCCAATTGGTTTCGTCAATGTCCTTAGCTGCTTCTTCATCGAATTGGAATGCACAAAAAAGGATGATTTCGGGTTTTGGTACGAGTGTGCGGGCTTCATCAATTGCAATTTCAACCATGCGTTGTTCGAGCGGTGCATGCTCGGGACCGAAACAAACAACGACACGTTTGGGTTTATCTTCTTTCGTTTCGGCTTCTGCTTGTAAGTATTTTGTGCCGCTTAATGTTTCGACTCTTGTAAATTCTATAAGCTTACCACCTTTAGCACGCACACCAGCACGTAGCAATTCATCTTTCCATTCGTTTTGACGAAAAGTTTCTCCGGTTCTTGATACTGAAATATCAGCCTTAACAGGATTATCGTTTTCTACATCTTCAAATGATCTTGTTACAGGAGCAGGAACAGCCTCTACAGTAAAGGGGCCGGTGACACGCTTCCGCTTATTATCAATAAAAGGCTGGTCGTATAGAGTTTCCTGCGGAGGAGGTACGTTATTTGCAATACTTTTTAAGGTAACATGTGGAACCGTTTTGAATTTAAAACCACTACCAACACCTTCATCAGGATGCGCTAATTCAAAATAATCAAAATTGGCTGTCATCAAACGTTGCTTAGCTAATGTAATAGCTACTCTGCTTGTATCGCAGGTTATCCATCTTCGGCCCCAGTTCTCAGACACGACAGCAGTGGTGCCGCTTCCGCAAGTTATATCAAGTGCTAAATCTCCTGGGTCGGTTGACATGAGTAAGCATCGTTGGATAGTTTTTGTTGTTGTTTGAACTACATAAACTTTTGGATCATTGAATCCACCAGATTGTGTATCCTTCCAAATATTATCAATTCTCTCGGCAGGGAAGTAATCCCAATAAAGTTTGTGTGCTAAACTATTACCTGACTTTATTATTAAGTTTTTCTTTTTAAGTATTTCTAAACCCTCGATTGTTGTTTTCCAATGACTGTTTGTAGAAGGAAAATAAACTTCTCCTTCAAATTCAAATTCTTGCGGTGAGTTAGATTTGCCATCTGAAAGAAGCGGTCCATGACGAAATATTTTACAATTCTTTGGAAGAGTAACTTCCCTTCTTCTCTCTTCAGGTGTCATTTTTCTTGTACTTCCATCTTTGAGCTCAATCCAAACATAGTTCGGATCGTCATAATTTGGTTGTGAAATAACGAATAATGGTCTAGATTTTAACTTGCTTAAATCTTTTGAGTACCATAGGATATAATCCCCTATTGAAGAAATATGTTTTGGGCTAAACCCTCCTGTTTTTTGAAATATTATCTGGCTCACAAAATTTTCACTCCCAAAAACCTCATCCAAAAGTTCTCTTACGTGGTGTTCATTCTCATCGCTAATCTGGACAAATATACTCCCCGATTCGTGCAATAACTCTTTTGCTAAAAACAAACGGTCTCTCAAATAGGAAAGATAAGAATGAATACCAAGTTCCCATGTATCACGAAAAGCTTTAATCATTTCAGGTTCTGCTGTAAGATCATCATCTTTTCCATCTTGTACATCACGTTTATTTACAAATGGCTGAAAGTTGCTACCATATTTGATGCCATAAGGAGGATCAAAATAAACCATTTGTACTTTACAACCCATGCCTTCTTTTTCCAAAAGGGAATTCATTACTAAAAGACTGTCGCCGGCAATAAGGCGGTTGCTCCAGTTATCTTTGTGTTTGTAAAATTCAATGGCTTCGCGCAAGGGGCGCTTATGTTCTTCAAATAATGAAAGCTGGTGTTCTTCTCCCTGTTCTTTTTGCACGGTTTCAATGATGCGGCGGGGGTCAATGCGCTCATGGACATGAAGTGAAACAGTAGGAATCTCAAAACTGGTATGCTCAGCCTTACCTGCCCATTGCAGTTGAGGGTCAAGATGGGGATCGTATTGGTATTGTTTTTTTATTTTGCGATATGGTTCTGTACCTTCATCTACCAGCCCAACCGGTGGATTGTTCAATCTTTCTTTGTCCTTATGTTCATATTGAACAATGGGTTTTTGAGAAATCGTTTTATCTGGTGTTTTACGTCCTTTTGCCATTATTTTATTCCAAAATTATTTTCAATTACAAATTGCTAAGTTACTTTTTATTATGCCAGCATCGTCATTTATGGGATGGGAAAAATTGTTCTTTGGATTTTTCTAAACGATTGCCTTGTGGTTATTGGTAAAAGTCAATTTCTCATTTGAGGGTTGGCAATAGAATTTTAAAATGTTTTGTGCGGTGGGATAAAAATTAAAACACATTTAATGTTATGCCTTTGTGCCATTTGTTATTAATTTTGTTGCCCAATCAGAAACATTTCCGTTTTCTTCAATAATGAATTCTTGTCCTTTTGGTGCTGATTGAAAATAATCCTTTGTAAATGATTTTTGAGTGTGATAACTTATTTCAATATCCCTGAAAAATTCTGGTAATTCCCATCGGCTTTTAGTGTATCCTTTTTTCGTAAGTACTAAATTATTGTGAAAGCCTAAACAACCTCCTCCATTAAGAGAAGTGGAAAAACTCAAAGTCTCAGCCGCTTTGTATATACAGTTGTTCTTCTCTCCTTCAAATCTCTTTTGAGCATGTGGATGATATTGCAACTCTTTGGGCAATTTTGAAATATCAGAATAAATACTCCCTATTTGAAGATAACCAAATATTAAGTGTAATTCAGGAGTATTTCTTTTGTATTTTAATATGCCATTTATAAATTCTGTTTCTTTAAATGAACCGAAAAACAAAAACAAATCACCCTCCTTTATTCCTTTGCCTAAAAGATGTCCTTGCGCTCCACCTGTTTGTCCAAATAAAGGAAGCCAGCCGATTTCTCTTTGAATAACATCACTCCTTAAATCCGGATCAAGATGGCATACGTAGTTGTCCTTAATCTTTGTATTTGGATTTAGTTCTTTTATTATTTCAAGATACGTTTTCTCTTTAAAATTTAAATCTGAAAATTTTAGTGATTCATTTTTTGCAGGTATAGGTAAAGACAAAAGAGTACCATCGGGCATTATAGGACTAGCCTGCCCGCCATATTGAGCATCAAAACCCTTTCTGCTTAATATTATCCGCATGGCGAACAACCTTTTTTTGTTTTATTAGTGTCGACGTTTTCAGAGATTGTTTCTTCCACTTTATTTTCCCATTTATGTGGAAATGCATAGATACCGGGTTGGATACAGTGCTTTTTTTTAGCTTTCTTTTCTACAAATGATATAAACGCTTGGGCATTATCTGTAATTAGTCCATGAGGACAAATACCTTCCGGAATGTGGGGTTTCTGAACGCATTTTGATATATCAATTGGTGAAGAACCAAAATAAAAAAAATGATTAGAGATGAAGGTATATTCACCTCCTAAATCTCTCTTCTGGAGTGATTCTTCTTTATGATGCTTAGTCTCTTCTATTTGTTCAAAATGTAATGGTGCGTTTGCATTGGGCCTATAGATATTATCTCCAGCCTTATTTTCGATGGTAACATACCCTGATTTTGGTTTTTTACATTCATAGTTAGGATTAGTCCAATATTCATAATAATCAACCTTATTCGTTATTTCCATTAAATAAACTAATTTTTCCCTTCCAACTGAATCACCATTTAACCCAACTGATGTAAATCCAGCTACCCATTCTTTAGGTTGCCTGTATTTTCTTATTTTGGGCTTACAATTGGCCAAAGTTAAAAAACCCTTGAATGGATTTGGAGCAAATCCAGTATCATGTGTCATTTTATAACTAAAAAGTCTGATATCTTCCATCTTTTGAGAATTTATTTCATCTTCTTGGCATGAGGCATAAAAACTCAATAATCGCAATCAGTTACTTGGATTTTTAGACAAAATCTCTTAATGCATACCTGGTAAAAACCAGAGAGAAAAAGTTATATATTTCAGGATAGTAATTCAGTTTTTTCTTCCTTTGGCACTGAAGAAAATTTGTGAGATTTTCTGAATTCCTATAATTCTGATGAGTCTTCTGATCTCATTCAAAGTTCCGTAATTCAATATTGTTTCAACAAGAAACTCAAGGCTGATATTTTCTTTTTTGTCTTCCGGAGTGTACCAAAAAAGAGTCCTGTTTTCACGTATAAACGCTTTTATTTCAGGAGTGTTCACTATAAAATAATTTGTAACTAATCAGTTTTAAAAATAAGCGATATTAACATTTTGGTTATTGAAATTAACAATTTTTTTTGTTGCTCTTTATTGCTTTTAAGAATCCAGTAGATACTAACAAAAAGGGTTTATAACCCTTGATAAATAAGTGGTTTCGTTCTTTGAAATAATGGATTTCAGGATTATTTTTGCAGTATAAATTATGCAGACTCCTGAGCAAATAATCATCGAAGAATTGAAGCGTATCATTTTGATGCAGGCTCAGGAAATTAAATTGTTGAAGGCAAGAATTACTGATCTTGAACAAAAACTTGAACGATACATTAACCGAAAAGACAGTAGCAATAGCTCTCTCCCACCTTCTAAGGACGAGAACCGGCCACCACGCACGAGCAGTCTTCGAGAGAAAAGCGAACGTAAAGTAGGAGGTCAGCCCGGACATGAAGGAAAAACATTGGAGATGACAGACATTCCAGATGAGATTATTGAACATCGTGCATGTTTTTGTCCTGAATGCGGCAAAGATTTGAGTACCCAACCCTTTGAGCTTTTTGGAAAACGTCAGGTAATTGACATTCCCACGATCAAACAAATCATTACCGAACACCGTGTTTACCGGTGCATGTGCACCTGCGGGAAGATGGTAGAAAGTGAATTTCCTGTTGACGTTGATTGTCCGGTCAGATATGGCAAAAACATTGAAACTCTCATCGGTTATCTCAACGTCAGACAATACCTGCCGTTTAAAAGGCTTCAGGAGATGTTGCATGATCTCTTTTCGATTCCAATTAGTGAAGGAGGATTGCATTATCTGCTGAACCGGTTGGCATCCAAGGGTGCTGATGGCTATGAATTGATCCGGCAAAGGGTTTTGAACAGTCGGGTGATTGGAACAGACGAAACGGGCATGAAAGTCAATGGGAAAAAGTATTGGTTCTGGACATGGCAAAACAAACGTGCTACTTTTATTGCTGCTTCTACCAACCGGGGAATATCTACGATTGAGGAACATGTAAACGGAATATCTCAAGATGCGGTACTTGTTCATGATTGCTGGAAAGCGCACTTTCAAACCCCGGTAAAAAAGCATCAGTTGTGCACAGCTCATCTGGAGCGCGAAACCAAATATCTTGAGGAGCGTTACAAAGTGGCTTGGCCGGTTAGATTCCGTGTTATGCTGATGGAGGCAAAGAAACTTCAAAAACAATTTTCTCCTGTCGATTATTATTGCCCCAATCATGCTCGAAGCCATTTGGAAAAAGAGTTGGATAATTTGTTGGCGGAGCCGTTGGATCCAAAACACAAAGAGATGATTACTTTTCAAAAGCGAATAATCAAGTACCGTGATCATGTCTTTACCTTTCTCTATTATCCCAATGTTCCCCCTGATAATAATGGTTCGGAAAGAGCCATTAGAAATATCAAGGTAAAACAAAAAATATCCGGACAGTTTAAAATATTTGATGCTGCTGAAAACTTTGCCATCCTGAGATCCATTATTGACACTGCCACTAAGAATGGGCAAAATGTGTTACAAGCCTTGAACGTCATCGCCGATTATAAAAGAGACTGATTAGTTACAAAAAA
>PLLX01000123.1 GCA_003141415.1 Bacteroidales bacterium | reverse complement strand
AAACCCCATATGAAAAGCTTTTTTCTGCCAATCATATCCGCGACCCTTCCAATAGAAGGTACAAGGATTGTCAGTATAAGCATATAAATCATCACAGTCCACATAATTATATTCATAGTGGCATGCAAATCTTTCATAATAACAGGTAGTGCTATGATCAATGTACTCCCGCTTAAAACTGAAAAAAGCGCTCCAAGACTAGTACACGAAAGAGCGATCCACTTATATTCAATCTTTTTCATTTACCGTTCTGCTCATAATTTATTTTAGCGCTGTGTACTTTTTTTGCCATTTGGTATCGAAATTGTTCTTCCATATACTTTTCACCATCCAATAAATCGAATATTATAACCTATTCCCAACTCTTAACAACTTAATCTTTTATTCAACAATAATTGATTTATTGACAATTTTGGATTTGAAATCATGCAAATTTAGGTTTTAAACATCAAAAGATGTTATTGTATTTTTAAAATTTGAAATTAACACTAAGCTTTACACAAAGCAGGTGCCGTGAGAAAAAAGCAATGCATGACAGTAACAGGAAAATTGTGAGAGGGTAGGCCATATAGAATTTTATATACAGTTTTATTAAAGTTTACCCTTCAAAAACAGGAATAAAATATTAACAAAGTAAATTGAATGGTGCAGTTAGTATCGTAAAATAGGTTCGGGAGGGAGTCACTGCAACGGTACAGGGACTATTGAGCCACAAAACGTTCCACACGATAATGGACCATAGAGCCTTATCTTTTGCTTTTTTAGGGTATAAAGTTCTTCCAAACATTCTTTACCAATTGAGGTTGTGGCACAAACACAAATTTTTCAGTATTTTCCTCAAACTGTGTATAAATGGGCTTCTCCGGTCCGATGCCAAGCTGAGTATAAATTTCAGGACTTTTAACAATCAATTCACCGCCAATATAATTTTCTATTTCACCATTTTCCGAGATGACTGGAAACCATGCGAGTCCTTTGTGTGCCCGAACGCCATCATATTCAAAACCATACTCGCGGTCACACCAGGCACCAAAAGTCAAGGGTTGTTCGGGATCAGCATTGATGGTGGCATGTACCCAATTAGGAGGAACGATAACTTACATCTCCCGGGTTGGCAACGACTGCAAAACAGAGCCCTGGTTGATCGTCTGAGGTCTCCTGCATGTAAATTATGGCTTTCCCTGACCATATTTCATAGACTTCCGGAGTTGACCAACCTGATAGTGGCGATACTTTGTGAATATGTCCCTGGCTACGGACCGGCTCATCGCCCAACCGACCGGCAGCATAAGTTACAGCTCCATAAAGCAAATGTAGTTTATTCAGAATGGGGAAATGTTCTGATTTACCTATATCCATAGCGATGGAATATACAGGATCTGGTCCGGTGCAATTAGGATCACGTAAGCTTTTGCGAATCGAATCGAGCGTTCGGTTTTCTACTCTTGGACCAAAAACACCAGGCCCATAATCAAAACCCAATGGCTGTGTTGTTGGTTTGATATTTAATCCAGGATTAAACTTCATTTTAGTTAATATTAACTTCTTACATATGCTTTTAAAGTTCCACATTCCCGGCCTTCACTACTTCCGTGTGGGCGAATAGTATATATTCCAACCCTGGCTGGAAGAATGAACACTTCAGCATAATGCACCACAAAGGGTTCAAAAGCGTTCGCCGGGCTTTCAACAACCACTTCATCACCTTCCACCAGGCAGATCACATGGACCCCTCCACGTGTATCGTGTTCCGTCTTTTTTGTGAACCAATGACGGCGTGTTTCGATAAATTCACATTCGTGCAAGCCGGTACGCTCTTCAACCCAGCCATCACCTTCTGCAATCTTTTCAATAAGGTTGACTAAGTTTTTGCGCGTCCATTCCGTTGTGCGGTCCCATTGTATTACCTTTTTACCGTGTTCAATATTTATTGGACGTGGTTTGCCGTCCATTCCGAGCCGGTCCCAATCCCACAATTTGAAAGTGAAAATATATGGAGTGGCGCTGATTTCAAGCACCATATTGTTTTTTCCTGAGCAATGAACTGTTCCAGCAGGAATCAGTATATGATCGTGCTTTTTTACGGGCCATATTTGTACATGTTTTTCTGCTTCGAAAGAGATTCCTTTAGATTGTGCTTCCTCTAATTCGTTAAGCATCCCGACAGGATTGACCCCTTCATGCAAACCGAGGTAGACAGTACTATCTTCCCTGGTGTCCATCAGGTAATAACTTTCGTCCTGCGTGTAATGCATCCCGAATTTCTCCTGAATGTATTCGGTGAGCGGATGAACCTGTAAACTCAGATTACCTCCATCCATCGTATCGAGAAAATCTAAACGAATCGGAAATTCATCACCAAAACGTCCATAAACCGGATCGCCAAGTAACTCTTTTGGATGACGAAAAACTAGGTTGATAGATGGGATTTCAATTATATCGTTACCATACTTCAGTAAGAGGCTATTCTCTTCAGGAACGCAATTGAAGCACCATGCATAATTCTGAAGTTTCGTATCGAGATTACAAACCTCTTTCATCCATTGTCCGCCCCAAGGTCCTGGATCAAAAAATGGAACGACACTGAACGGCCGTTCAGTTGCAATTTTTAACCCTTCCAGAATGGCTTTACCTTCTACCATTTTGGGGTGATCCAATATATTGGTATCGAGTAAAAAATCCCATTTGTCAAACAAAGTTTTTTTTAACCGGTCACAAACCCTCCAATCCACAAAAAAGCCCTGTTTATATAGCAACATCCAATCAGCAGTATCTTTGTTTTTTACACCCAGGTTATCAACTAAATGTTGTCGCATGCGCAATTGAATTTCCCAGCGGGCCATATCGGCATAAATAAGCAAATCCGGTTTTGGGCAAAGCACTGCCGAACCACTGCCGTAAATCAAGATTACCCCTTCTTGAGTTGCTTCAATTTCAGCCAGAATAGTAAATACTTTTCCTTTATCAAAAAAGGCATCCATGGTCAATCGCGTCAGGAAACCAAAAATGCGGTCATCCGTCACATCGGGGAATACCAGTTTATTGATCTCCTCTTCCGACAACATGAAATCAGCAGCCTTGATAAATCGAACAGGTTCCAACCCCTTTGTCAGATTTGAAATTAATTCCTCGTGAATAACTCCCTGATACGTTTCAACTACCACCAGTTTTTTAATTCCTTTTAATGCTGAAATCTCTTTATTCAATCTGGTACAAATGGCTTCCCAACCATTTTCAACGTGGTATTGATCGTTTTTTACTTCAATTAAAGGATGATTGTTGAATTTTGAAGTTTTATCTAAATAACTTTTCTTCATTAAGTCTTCTTCGATTATTCAAATATCGTTTTATTGTATTTAAATTTTAATTATTTTTTGATTTATTTTACATCCAGTTTCAAATTTTGAACTTGCTTCTTTCGCATTCCGCCAAAGAGCTTTAAGGTTTGCTTATTTTTACAAAAACAACTTTATTTGACAAAATCCTCTCGCTGAATTCCTTGTTAAAAACTCCCATATCCTTTTCACACCAAAGGTCACTAATATTTTCTTTACCTGATATATTTAGTTCGTTCCAACTTTAGACTGAACCAGATAATCAGCTCCATACAATGCTGCCGACTCAGGGAACCGGGCCTCAATCAACTTCACCTTTCCCCAGGGAGTCCAGGCCAGTTGATTAACCTTCTCCTGTAAAAAGGGCAAGATTATAGCTGAACTTTTCATGATGCCGCCACTCAGTATAATCACTTCAGGGTCGAAAGCATGAATCATGGAGATGATCCCGGCTGACCAGGCAGAAAGACAATGTTCGAGTATTTCCTTGGCAACAAGATCGTTGTTTCCTGCATGATAAAAAAGTGCCTTAAAATCAAGTACGGCTTCGTTTTTAATGGAACTTTCAAAAAAGGCCGGATGTTCGCAAAGTAAAGATGGTAAACGCCAGGTGGACGCTTCGGATTCCATACATCCAACGTTTCCGCAAGTGCAAAGGGTTCCGCGATGATTCACCACGAAATGTCCGCCCAGGTTTCCAGCCTGAAAATGCTTGCCGATAAAACACCTGCAATACAGCCAAACAGCAAGCTGCTTACAGTCCATCCCAATCCGGCTTCCGTCAATCCAAAATAGGGTTGTAAAAAATTTATGGTACCGGAAATAACTGCAGTATCGAAACCGAATAAAAGCCCGCCCAGTGCAGCAATTACGGATATCAGAATAACATATACTTTCATGAATTGATGATTTAATATTTATTATTGATGATCGTTACTTTCCACAAGAACCGCGTTCCCATTAATTTCTAGCAATCGTGCTGAAAATCCATTCACAGCAATTTCCTCATAATCATGACCAGCGTCCGAAGGCCAACATGCGCTAACAATCAGGTTTTCAATGCCGGTATTTGCCAGACGGTGTGCAATATGGGCGCCAATATAATGCAGGCTTACAGGGTAAATTTCTTCAGCCCAGGTCTTGCGAGTACGATCCATTAGAATCAGCGTACCTTTTCCCCGAACTCCCCAGTAAAATTCTGCGCTTTGAGACTGAGCATGAAAATGTCCTTTGGTCATAAAATATTCGTCCCCGACTTTCCCCGGCATAATGGTAGAAGTGCCGAAAAATAATCCCCCTGGTGTTCCTTCAGGTATCGGCTGCCATGCCTGCACAGTATATGTTAAGGTTTCTGAATCCATCTTGTAAAATGCTTTAACGTCCTTAAAAATTTTGGACAAGTCTTTGAGTTTCCGGGTTTGATTAATGATTGGGGCGCCTGTTAGATGATAATCAATCAATCTGAACTCAACAGTTGGCTTAATGATTTCCAATTGTTTCATATTTATTTGAATTTTAAATGCTTGATCAATCAGAATGATTTTCGCTCATACATCAGAAATGGATTGTCAATTTTCAACTTATGATGGTTCAGGATCATTTCGGCCATGGTTTTTCCCATTTCGGCAAAATCGGTAGATACTGTTGTAATTCCTGGGGCAATAATACCTTTCAGGGGTGTTTCGTTGAAGGAAACAATTCCTATTTCCATTCCCAAAATCCTTTGTTTTTCAATTGAATAACGAACCAAAAATTCGAGATCTTGATCGTCGACCACAACAAAAGCATCGCCCGGTTTTATTTCGAATGATTTAATATCGTTTACCACTTCGAAAGCAACGGGATGTTGTTTGCAAAAATCACGGAATCCGATAAGAATATCGCGAAAATGCGATTTCTGATTACGAATAACCAACACCATCCGATGGTATTTATTTACTAGCGAAACATTCTTTTTCATGATACGGTAGATATCCCGCTCAAAATCCTGACAAACGTAGGGATAAAGATCTTTGTATTTTTTTCGCCCCTGATCGAGGATAAACACCTTGCTGGCAGGCAGTTTGCCTACCAATTTAAAAGCATCTGGATGATCGATGGGCATAATTACATATTCTGAATATGCACCTATAGCTCCTTCGATTATGGTCTGAAACATTTTCAAGTTATTATGATGGAAAAAAATTTGCTCACTACCTCCCTTTTTAAGTGTTTCTTTAAACGATTCGTACAATTCTTCCTTGTAAGCTGTCAGTCGGTCAAAAACGAGTAAAACCTTGTGTTTGAAATTAGTATTTTCATTTTGGATAAAATATCCCTTTCCAATCTGTGACGTTATTATTCCTTTGGATTTTAATTCATTATAAGCCATTAGAATTGTATCCTGCGACAAACCATATTGTTTGCAAAGCATATTCAGAGATGGAATCTTATCACCTTTTTTGAACTCTCCTGCTTCTATTTTTTGTTTTATAGCCTCAATGATCTGGCGATATTTCGGAGTAGCCTGATTATCTTCAAACTGAATATCAATACTATTTCTTATTAACATACCTCTAGGTAGTACTATGCAATAGTAGTGATTATATTAATATAATATATCAGTGTGTTAAATATATTGTAAATATTTATTGATAAAATCTCTTATTATGCCAAAGTTGAAATAATTTTACTTTATGATTATCCTTGTCAGCATATTATAGGTGAATTGGCTGGACTATTTACTCAACAATCAATACATTTTAGTGTACACTATACATCAAACTACTAATGACCCCACAACGCTTTCATCTCACATAGAGTCTTTAATAGAGAACCGTGGGAAGATGCCAGATACCCTAGTGGCTGATGCTGTATATGGATCAGATGAGAATTTTGAATACCTTAAAAAAAGTGATGTAGAGGTTTATGTTAAATACAATTACTTCCATAAAGAGCAGAACAAGAAGTGGAAGACCGATCCGTATGAATCGAGAACCTGCCTTATAATGAGGAAGAAGACTATTATATCTGTCCAACGGTATAACAGATGACCTTCATTAAAGAGAAATCAAAAACAACCGAAAATGGGTTTAAGCAAACTGTCAGAGTGGTCCATTCGAGGTTTTTGTCTTTTAATAAAAAAGTACAGCGAATAAGCATAATGCTTTGTTATGCAGCATTTTGCGTTTTTTGTTATTAGTTGACTTATTGTAATTTTGTATACATACTTAAGACTTATGGAAAGAAATACATTTAATATTCTTTTTTATATAAGGGGAAACAAACTCTTAAAGGATTGTAAAGTATCCATCATCATGAGAATTATCATCAATGGAAGGCCCTGGGATTCGTCGCTTCAGTTGTGCATTGAAATCAACAACCGGGATACGAAAAGAGAAAAAGTAATCGGGACTGACGAGTGTTAGGATACTATCAATAATAAAAGCGAAAGTCTCAAATTCCGCCTGTATAAGAGAAAAACCAATATTAAAGAAGAGGGAAAAAACTATAACAATAGGTCTTGTTAAAACCAAGTTTTAGGGGACCACTTATAACTCCCTTTACTAATGATTGTAGCACCTTTGACTTTGAAATAAATTAATAATAAAGATATCGAATTTAATCTGACGCCTTCATTAATCGTAGACAAAAAAAGCGGTATCTCCAGACGGAACTAGTCTCGTTGCTTTCGTGCAATGAAAATCAAATAAATGGGCAAAATTCCACGCTACCAAATTCCAGAATCAAAAATCAAAAAACAAGTCTGCCTATGATATCTTTTGATTATTTCAATTGTCGTCTTCATCAAAGTAGGTCAGTCAAAATTAGAGTATAATCTTTCGCTTTAATCTTATTTTATAAATAGATTTTATATTCTGCCGAGCCATAAATTAAATAAATTAATTTTGAAAATGAACTATTTATAATCTTTCCCGTTTGAGTTATTTAAAGGGGAATTCAGTTTGAAATTTCGGATAGACTTACAATCTAATGTTAGTAAACGAATCACAACTAGTGCATCGTTTGTCAAAAGGTAATCTTTTAGCTTTTAATACTTTATATAAGGAGTATAGTGGACGCCTATACCGTTTTGCCTTTGGGTATTTAAAATCTGAAGCTGAAGCGGAGGAACTTGTGCAGGAGGTCTTTACTATGATCTGGGAGAAACGAGGTAGTCTTAAGAAGGAACTATCTTTTAAGTCATTTCTCTTTACAATTTCATTCAATATAATCAGGAAGCATTTCAGGACGAAATCATATTTTTCCGAATATTTAAAGAAGGAAACAGGTACAGATCTCGATATGCAGACGTCCCAGGAAATTTCGTATAACTCACTACATCAATATATAACAGAATTAGTAAACAAATTGCCGGAACGTCGAAGGGAAATCTTCATAAAAAGTAGATTCAATGGTTTAACGGTTAAAGAAATTGCCGATGAAATGAAGATAAGCCACAAAACTGTAGAAAATCAATTGTCTGACGCTTTAAAGTTTATCCGTACAAGTTTGAACAGGGAAAGCATTCCCGCGATTCTATTTTTATTTCTATTTCTTTCATAATTAATCAATTGAGATTATTTTTCTATTTTTCCCCATTTGATAGTAGGTGTAACGGGATAATTATGGATATTACTGTATGTTGAGTCCGGACAAGAATTTTTGGGAATGATTGTTGGAATAGAAAATTGAATAAACTTCAATATGATTAAGGTAAGTTTGAATATAAATGATAGAGCATTTGCAATAAACTCAAATAATTTATTGAATAAGCGACATACCTATTTCAATTATAAGGACCATCATTGTTTCATGCAGCTTCATTTGATTAGGTTAGTTAGTTAGATAGGTAAGAAGCGGTTCTTTTTTAGTGGAGAATCGCTTTTTTATTATACGGAAGCATAAAAAACTGAACTTTTGGAGATTCTGAGAAAAAATAATTAATAGTTTGCTCAAATTAAAGTATGGCAAATATAGGGTTAGACAGCAAAAAAATAGACTATTATTTTAATGGGGTGTATACTGAGAAGGATACATCCTATATTGATAATGTTTTCTGCGATGATAGCAAAGAACAAGAATTAAAAGGTATTTTATCCAGGCAATTTGACCAATTGTCACAGGAGGATGAGCTTGAAAATAAGAACCTTGATCAAATTCTTTACAGGATTCACTATGAAATTAATACAAGATTATCTGAGAAAAGTGCATCCACATTTGATA
Organism: Bacteroidales bacterium; assembly: GCA_003141415.1. Lineage (GTDB taxonomy): Bacteria > Bacteroidota > Bacteroidia > Bacteroidales > VadinHA17 > LD21. The sequence continues at coordinate 18,379 of PLLX01000123.1, read as the reverse complement.
ATATTATTAAATGGACTTTGAGAATTGCTGGAGTATTAATTTTACCTGTATTAATTCTTTTTAGTCTACAAATTTTTAAAGAACCAAGGTTAGCTAGAGAAACCTCGACAGAGATTAATGCTCCTGCCTGGTCAAGAGTGCATTTTAGTCTGCCAGATGGTACAACCGGATGGTTAAACAGTAATTCTAGTATTAAGTATAAGGGTAACTTCGTTTCTGATCGCCATATAGATCTTAGAGGAGAGGCTTTTTTCGATGTATTTAAAGATAAGAAAAGGCCATTTGTAGTTAATACGAACGAAGTTAATGTGACTGTGTTAGGTACAAAGTTTAATATCGCATCTTATGATAATGAGAAGAGTGTTGAAGTAGTTCTGGAAGAAGGAAAACTGGTATTCAGAGATAAAGAATTGAAAAAATCCTACACTATGAGTCCCAACGATTTGGTTATTTACGATAAAAGTCATAAAGATTTTTTGACAGAAGTGGTGCAACCTCAAAAATATTTATCATGGACCGAAGGAAAGCTAGTTTTCAGGAATGATCCTCTGGATGTCATTGCGCGAAGACTTGAGAGATGGTATAATATTGATGTTGAAGTTAATGTGCCTCTTTCTGAAGACTTGAGATTACGTGCAACCTTTATTGATGAAAGTCTGGATGAAGTTTTAGGTTTATTAGGGCGCAGTTTGCCTATAAAATACAAAATTGAGGAACAGAGACTCGATCGCTCTGATACATTTATTAAGAAGAAAGTAATAATTACACCTAAATATGAAAAACTATAAACTAACCTAAAAACCCTTGCCTATGGAAGAACATCTTATCAGCTTTATATAGCAAAAACAGGAAAGCGATGCAACCGCTCTCCTGTATGAATTGCTAAGCTACTATTAAATAATAATAACCTAACTAAAAACATTTCAAAGTTATGAAAAATAAATTTGATTTATGGGTGCAACCTAGCCCAATCCTAAAAAAAATACTTATGGAACTAAGAATTGCAATTCTTATTATTATTGTCGGTGTTACAAATGTCTTTGCTACTCCTTCCTACTCACAACTGACAAAAGTTTCATTAGATATGAAGAATACTACGCTTGAAAAGGTAATGGATGAAATAGAACACCAGACAGAATTCTATTTTATTTTCAACCAGAAGCAGATTGATGTGAACAGAATTGTTTCAATAGAGACAGATCAAAAACTAATAACCGATATATTACCAATATTGTTCAATGGAACAAATGTAAATTATGCAATTATTGACAGAAAGATCCTGTTGACTACTGATCCTATTAATGATAACCTCATCACAGAAGCTTTAAACGCTGATCAACTCCAACAAAGAATTATTGGGAAAGTAACTGATGAAAAGGGGAATCCTTTACCTGGCGTCACTGTACTTATCAAAGGAACCACTTTAGGTGCACTGACTGATATTTCAGGTCAATACATTTTAAACAATGTGCCAAAGAAAAGCACCTTAATCTTCTCCTTTGTTGGTATGACCACACAAGAAATACCTGTAAACGAAAGTGTATTGATAAATGTCGTAATGAAGGAAGCCGCTGTCGGATTAGAAGAAGTCGTGGTGGTTGGTTATGGTACTCAGAAAAAAGTTGACATGACCGGGGTGGTTGCAGTTGTAAAAGGAGATGATCTGAAAAACAGACCTACGACTACCGCTTCTCAGGCTTTGCAGGGAAAAGTTACTGGAATGAATTTCACAGCAGGGAGTAACGGTTTTGAACCAGGTTCATCTCTTTCATTACAGATTCGCGGACAAGGTAGTCCTTTAATTTTAATAGATGGTGTTCCTGGGACCCTAGATAGGCTAAATCCGAATGATATTGAATCAACTTCAATACTGAAAGATGCTGCTGCCTGTGCTATATATGGAGCGCAAGCAACTTATGGTGTTGTTTTAATAACTACAAAATCCGGAAGTCAGAATGGGAAAATCAATGTTGAATATTCACACAGTAATTCAGAAACTAGGCTTGTACGTGAGCCTCATATGCCAAATTCGTATACTAATGCTTTAGCATTAAATGAAGCCTGTGCAAATACCGGAACTGCTGGATTGTTTACAAATGAAACGATTGATCGTATAATTGCTTATCAAAAAGATCCTTCTCTTCCACAGACTGTTCCCTCAGCAGCAAATCCATTAGTATGGGCTGTTAATAATGAAAGTAATGCAGATTTTGACTGGTTCAAAGTTTATTATGGACAAGGTGCGAGAAATCAGGATAATATTTCTATAAGCGGTGGAACAAAACAATTTTCATATTATCTGGCTGCAGGTCAGCAATATGATAAAGGCGAACTCAAGATAGCCAATGATGAGTATCAAAGGTACAATACCCTCGCAAAATTTGATTTGAATCCTCTGCCATGGCTTAGCTTTACATCAAACTCACGCTTTACTAAAGCTACACGGACGAGGCCGGGTTGTACTGAAGAGGGAGGTTATAGTGGTTTGTTCTGGTACATTGCACGAGATTATCCAAATCAATATATGATTGATCCAAATGGTCATACATCAAGAATATCATGGATCCCATTTGTGCGTGACGGGGGTGTTGAGACAATGCCAACAAATGACTTTCTTCAGAGGTTTTCGACTCAGGTGACACCTCTTAAAGGATGGACCATCAACGCTGACTACTCATTTAATATAATAAATTCAATAGACAATTTGGTTAGCAACACAGTTTATGATTATGGTGTTCAAAATCAACCAATTGTTATGTCACAGTCAGTACCCAATTATATGAATCAATCTCAGACTTTATATTTTTATAATACTCTGAATGCCTACTCAACTTACAAGTTTAAGGTTGGGAATAAAAATAATTTTTCTATTTTGGCTGGATACCAGCAGGAAAAGTCAACAAATAATTATCTGTATGGAACCAGAAATAATCTGATTGATCAGGATATACCTTCACTCAACCTGGCTACCGGTGTGCAACAAACTACAGGAAATCTTACCTATTATGCTACACAGGGTGTATTTTCGCGTTTAAATTATGATTATGACAACAGATACTTAATTGAATTTAATTCGCGATATGACGGTACATATAAATTCGCAGCGAATAAGAGATGGGGTTTTTTCCCTTCTATTTCAGGTGGCTGGAATATGTCAAATGAAAAGTTTTGGGAACCCATTCAGTATATTGTAAATCAAGCTAAAATTCGTGCTTCTTATGGGACTTTGGGAAATCAACGAACTGCTACTGCTTACCAAGATCTTCCATTAATGGGGGTCAGTTCTAATTTAGCTTGGATTATCAATGGGGCAAGACCTGCATACGTAACGGCACCAAACCTGGTAAATCCAGATATTACCTGGGAATCTTCCGCAACCCAAGATCTAGGCATCGATTTAGGATTTCTAAAAAACAAAATCACTTTTACGGGAGATATTTATAAACGATATACTTTTAACCAGTTAGGCCCTTCCAATGCTGTTCCTGCTGTAATTGGTGTTTCAGTTTTACCAAATTCCAATAATATGGAGACCACAACTAAAGGTTGGGAAGCTTCTTTAACCTGGAACGATCATATAGGTAGTGACTTCAATTTTTCCCTTACAGGGTTGTTGTTTGATAATGTAACTAAGATTACCAAATATAATAATCCGACGGGGATATTAACTAATCCATACCCTGGTCAGACTGTAGGAGACATTTGGGGTTTTGTTACAACTGGTTTAATTCAAACTCAAGATGTTGCTGATAATATTAATAATAATCATATTCAAACAGCAATATCAGGTATTCCATATAAAACTGGAGATTGTCAATATACTGATTTAAACGGTGATGGCTTAATTACTTATGGGAAAAATACTGTAACTGATCCCGGTGATCAAAAAGTCATTGGAAATTCAACACCTCGTTACCAATTTGGAATAAATCTCAAAGCTGAATGGAAAGGTATAGATTTAACAATGTTCTGGCAGGGTACACTTAAACGTGACCTAATGTTGAATGGAAACCTAATGTGGGGATTTCAGGCAACATATGCTAATACATTAACCCCAGCCACACTAAATTATTATCGAGATGTTCCAGCCTCTCAATATAATGGTCTTGGTTTGAATCTGAATGCGTATTATCCCCGACCATATAATGATCAAAATATGAATAATAAAAATCAAATTACGCAAACACGTTATTTGCAGAATGCCGCCTATGCCAGATTGAAAAATATTCAAATAGGTTACACTATCCCTAAAAATTTATCAGAAAAAATTAAACTTGAGGATGTGTATCTCTATGTATCAGCAGAGAATTTAATGACAATTACACGATTATTGGCAAACTTTGATCCAGAGACAGCAAATATAGGTTTTAACGGTACGAGTGGCTATTCTTACCCTGCAAGTGGCGTAGTAACGGTCGGATTGAATGTAAAATTTTAAAACAAAGAATGTTATGAAAAAAATAATTATAGCAATTACATTAGTTGCCTTATTCACATCATGCAAGAAATTCTTAGATCTGCCACCAGCCGATCAGATATCTTCTGGTCAGTATTGGACTAAAGCCAGCGATCTGGAAAACTACATGTTACAGTTTTATTCTAATTTCCCAAATTTTAACAATGGGAATGGTTACACTGGCTTATATGGGAATGATGCTTACAATGGAAGTGATCATCAGATTATTAATAATACGGTTGCAACACAGCTTAACGGAACCAGGTCAACTGTGCAGTCCGGAGGCAGCTGGTCATGGGAGACTATCCGGTCATTGAATATATTCTTTGAAAACTATTCAAAAGTTAACGCACCCAGCGGGAGCGTGCAACAGTTTATTGGAGAGGCATATTTTTTCAAAGCATATTTCTATTTTAATTTGGTCAGACATTATGGAGATGTTCCATGGTATACACACTCCATGCAGATGACTTCACCTGATTTATATAAAGCACGGGATCCCAGGACTGTGGTGGTTGACTCAATTCTATACTGTCTTGATCAGGCTATTGCAAATTTGAATATGAGAAGTTCTGTTAGCGGGGGTAATAATCGCTTGAGCAAGGAAGCAGCATTGATATTTAAATCAAGAGTTGCACTCTATGAGGGTACCTGGCAAAAATACCATGCAAATACAGTCTTTGGGACCAAAGATGCCGATCCTAATAAATATCTGCAGAGTGCGGTTGATGCATGTACCGAATTAATGACACCTGGTAAATATACCGTTGGTATCTCAAATACAGGGAATCCTGCATTAGATTATACCAAACTTTTTAATTCAAATGATTTAAGTACAAATAAAGAAGTAGCTCTTTGGTGTAAATACGATCTCTCTTTGCAATGGACCCATCCTCTTCAGGGAGAGTTGTATACCGGTGAACCTGCAGTTATTACAAATCAACTGGTAGAGAATTTCCTGAAACGTGACGGCACTCCCTATGATTATAAAACCATAGGACAATCTACAAAAGGTCTTGCTTTCCTGACAAAGATCACAACAGAATGCGACATAAGATTAAGCACGATTTTACAGGCTCCTGGCATGTTACTCTGGTCATTAGGCAGTACGGGATATTTTGTCAGACCTGCTATGTTTCAAACAGGAGATGGATATCAGGCAACTGGTTATCAGGGCCGTAAAGGTCTGGATCCTTCTGCGCTAAATGGTAGCGCTGCATATAATAATAGTTTCATCACCGGATGTATAGTTTTCCGTTACGCAGAAGCATTACTCAATTATGCAGAAGCAAAGGCTGAACTTGGTCAAAATGTTGATTATACCATCTCACTGAATTTGCTCCGAGCACGCGCTGGAATGCCAAATTTCTCTGTATCCTCAGATCCTAACCGATCAGATTACGCAAACTTTGGATATGCGCTCACAGATGAATTATATGAAATCCGTCGTGAAAGAGCAGTGGAACTGGCTTGTGAAGGTTACCGGTATGACGATTGGCGGCGTTGGAGAGCCCATGGTCTGTTTTTAAATCAACAACCTAAAGGTTTCCCATTTCTGGCATCTGATTATCCTGATTATCCGTCTTTGGCAACTAAAATTGCTGTAGATGCGGATGGCTTTGTTCTCCCTTATAAAGCTTTATTAATTGGTACAGGTTATAATTTTAATGTTGGAAGGGATTACCTCGATTGTATACCAACCAATGAAATCACACTAAATCCTGCTTTAACTCAAAATCCGGGCTGGTAGGAATATGCAAGAATAACCGGATATGGCAAAACCGTGCTTTATCCGGTTCTTCTTTCTATCATTTCATCATTTATTTTAATGCACTATTTGCATTTGTAACTTCCTTTAATTAAAGAAATTAGAAGAGGCTGATTCAGTATGTTGAATTTGCCTGCTCCTTATTGCTGATTTTATTAGTTGAAAATTCAAAATTCTTCTGAAAAGAACATTCAAGAAGTTAATTTAAATATTTAATGGAAGATCCATGAAAATTACAGAAAGAATATTTATTTGTCTAAAAAGGAATAAGTCCAAATACTTCAGGATATCCGCTACCTCAATATTATTTTTAATAATTGGAATCAGTGCTTTAGCCGGTACTGCAGACACTGCCTGGATGACAAAAGGCAAATACGGCATATTCATGCATTATCAATTCCGTATACTCTTAGGTTATGGCGGACCAACAAAACCAGTTTATCCTGATGCTTCACAAATGAAAGCCTCACAATGGAATCAATTTGTAGTTGGTTTTGATGCTAAAGGTTTTGCTGATCAGATGGCTAAGGCGAAAGTTGGATGGGTGATGTTCGGCCTTGATGATGGTGCCTTTGGATGGCCATGTGCACCTAATAAAACATTCAGCAAATACACAGGATACGCCCCCGGTAAACAATGTTCGAACAGGGATTTAATTATGGATGTCGCAGATGCACTTAATAGTAAAGGTATTAAAGTGATCGTGTACTATGCAGGATTTAATGGCTATATGAGGAACCCAAAGATTTTAACCGGTTTGAGTGACACATTACGAAAGGGCGTTAATAAAAACCCATCTGTTGAATGTCGTAAACGACGCATAGCAGTATTCAAGGAATACGCTGACAGGTATAAAGATAAAATTGCCGGATGGTGGTTCGATGGTATGGAGATCAGTTCCTATAATGAAGCCCCATATGATATGTCGGTCATAAACTCTATTGTTCATAATGACAATCCTAAAGCAGTTATTGCATTTAGTTATGGCCCAAGGGAGTTTGGGAGTATATTCCCGGGTATAGATAATTATACCGGTGGAGATACCTGGAGCAAACAGGATTTAGTCAAATTAACACCTAAAAATACCCCCGCTGACAAAGGTATTTTATGGCATGGAAAGATTTATTGCGGAAATGTTTACCATGGAATGGGGAATTCAAACCAATTCTCAGACCAGGAACTTATAACATGGATCAAAACATGCAACAGCCAGGGTGGAATTTGTACGCTTGACTGGCCATTCGATCCTAAGACCGGCCTTATTAAGGATTTTGGCATAAGGCAGATGATTAATATTGGAAATGCAATTAAATAATGTTTGCTGGCGATATGAACTAGACAAAAAAAATTAATTGAAGGAGTACATTAATTATCGGCGGTAGAATGAGATGAAAATCAAAAAAGAAAAAATTGTTTTCAAAAAATCACTTACAAGTTGATTACTATCAATATTTAAACACATGAAAAGTCTATCTATTATAAGGCTTCCTCTCTTGATACTTTTATCAGTCAATACATTACACATTGAGGCGCAGAGCCACCTAACTCAGAAGATTGATTTTAAAAATGCTCCCGTTCTTTTTAAAGAGTGGGGGAAAGAGTTCCAGCAGGTAGTAGGAAGTTGCAATTTTGCGATGCCCGGGAAAATTGTTTTTACGAATGAGAACAAGGAATTGCTTAAAGCTGACCTTGCCAAAGGAACTAACCGGTTCCTTCTGACTTTTCCTGCAGTGACTAAGGCGCGAAAGATCACAATCTCGGTAAAAATCAACGACAATCCAACAGAGAAGTATTCATTTACTCTTCTTCCTCCAAAAAAATTGCAGGTCTATTTTATGCAACATTCACACACAGACGTTGGTTATACACGTCCTCAATCTGAGATACTTGCTGAACATATGAGGTATTTGGATTATGCACTGGATTACTGTGATCAGACTGACGGATTGCCCGACGATATCAGATTCAGGTGGACATGCGAATCTGCATGGGTTACAAGAGAATATCTTAGGACAAGACCGGAATCTCAAGTAAAAAGGTTTTTGAAGAGGGTTGCCGAAGGACGTATCGAAGTAACCGGGATGTATTTAAATATGTCGGAGATAATTGATGAAAATACTATGTATGATTTTCTTCAGCCTCTGAGGGATCTAACCCAGCTTGGCATTCCAATCAAGACAGCGATGCAGAATGATGTAAATGGAATAGCATGGTGTATGCCTGACTATTTTAAAAATACATGTGTTAAATACTTGAGTATGGGTATTAACGAAGCAAGGTCAATAAGACCATTTGATAAACCAACATGTTTCTGGTGGGAAGCACCTTCAGGTGAGAGAATGCTGGCATTCATGTCAGATCACTATCATTTAGGTAACTTTTTTGGAATTGTCGGGAACTTATATAAACGGCCAGAATATTGTTCCGATTTTTCTGCAAATTTTCTGTTTTATTTAGCGGAACTGGAAAGTAAAGGTTATCCGTTCGACAAGGTGGAAATTTCGTTTTCAGGTTATGATACAGATAATTCACCTCCTTCAACCATTGCCTGTGAGAGAGTAAAGCAATGGAATGATAAATATGAGTATCCGAAGATAAGGTTCTCAGTGGCAAGCGAGTTTATTGGATACATAGAAAAAAACTATGGAGAAAAGTTGCCAGTTTACCGCAACGCATGGCTTGATTGGTGGACAGACGGGTTTGGATCAGCATCCCGTGAAACTGCTGAAGCCCGGAAAACGCAGAATCTGAAACAGGTAGATGAAGGTCTTTTGTCGATGATCTTACTTATGGGAGGAGACTTGCGACCTGAAGTCAAAAACAGCCTTGAACATATCAATGAGAATTTAATCTTTTTTGATGAACATACAGTCGGCGCTTCTGAGAGCATCAGCCAGCCATATTCTGAAAATTCTACAAAACAATGGCTGATGAAAGGCGCATATGCATGGGAAGCTATGAAGCAGGAAACATTGCTTAACGAAGAAGCTCTTGCCCGTTTCCAGGTGTTCATGAAAAAAGCTGATTTCCCTGTAATATATGTAGTCAATTCTATGGGCTGGACCCGCTCGGGTGATATCCAGTTATTCATTGATAGTGAGGTAATTCCTGTCGGAAAGAAAGTCACGATCATTGATCTATCAAATGGAAATCAAGTGCCTGCCCAGATAATCGGAAGACGCCGCGAAGGGGCGTATTGGGTTATTGAAGTAAATGATATTCCGGCTATGGGATATAAAGCGTTAAAGATTGAAGTGACTGAAGAATCTCCATCTCCTGAAGTGAACTCAGGTACTGAAATTCTTGAGAACAAGTTTTATAAACTGATGATAGATAAGAATACAGGATCAATAAGCAGTTTATATGACAAGGAGCTTAAACATGAATTGGTTGACGGGGAAAATCAATATAAAATAGGACAGCCAGTCAGAGAGACAACTACAAAAAGGGGCGAGACTGTAGCCCCCTTCAGGGTTAACGTTGATGTTGCTCCTTATATACGTACAACCACGTCGAACGTAAAAGTCGATAAAGGAGTCAACGGGCCGATCTGGAAAAGTGTGAACATTTCATCCGACCTGGATGGTTATGAAAAAGGCGCCGTAGGAACCCCAAAAGGAATTAACCTTGAGATCCGGCTTTATAAGAATGTAAAAAAGATTGAGTTTAAATATATGGCACGTAAGCAGATACTTACTGAGCCCGAAGCACTCTATGTTGCATTTCCTTTTTCGCTTCCAGGGTCACGAATAGTTTTTGAAACAACAGGAGGGATACTTTCCCAGGGACAGCAATTACATGGATCAGCGTCAGACTGGAACGTCGCTCAGGACTTTGTATCTATTCGTGGGAAAAATGGGCAGATAGTAATAGTTAGCAATGAAGCTCCATTATGGCAATTCAGCGATTTTAACATGGGGAAATACGAGAGATATCCCAAACAGGGGAAGCCATGGTTATATTCGTATGTAATGAACAATTACTGGTTTACAAATTTCCGTGCATTCCAGGAAGGTGCATTCAGCTGGAGCTATCAGTTTACATCAACTTCTGATACAACTAATACTTTTGCAACAAAGTATTCGTGGGGAGAGAGGAATTTATTCCCGACAAGAACCTTTACCGCAGGCATAAATGAACTGAAAACGACTTCAATGGGAACACTTAATATAGCAGGTTCTGCTAATGCCATATTATTGAATTCCAGACCTGTTAAAGATAATAAAACACTTCTGCTGCGGTTTCGTGAAGTTGATGGTCTCCCCGCTGAGGTTTCCATTACTTCGGCAACAGATCAGAAGTTTAACAGGATAATTGAGGTGAGTAGTACCAGCCAGCAAATCGGTCAGCCACTGAAGTCTGTTATATTCAAGCCATATGAAGTGAAATTTATTGAACTTGAATATTAGAACCTGAAAAACCTGAATAAAATAACAAATAACTTATTTATAATCTTCTTTAACTTTTGGAGGCATTAACATGAAAAACACAAATATCAAGATGAACTTATCAGAAAAAAATCTGATATTAAAAAGCAAAGTCATTGCGGCTATAATTGTTTTATTTTTGGTTCAGGCCGTATGTTTTGCCGGAAAAGGTGACACTAGCTGGATGACCAAAGGTAAATATGGCGTCTTCATGCATTATCAATATCGCATCCTTCTCGGCTATAGTGTGGCTACTAATCCGAAGTTTCCCGAACCATCAATTATGACAGCTTCACAGTGGAATCAGTTTGTAGATGGTTTTGATGTTAAAGGATTTGCCAATCAGATGTACAAAGCTAAAGTTGGATGGGTGATGTTCTGCCTTGATGATCATTATTTCGCATGGCCATGCAGTCCCAATAGCAAGTTTAGCAAGTACACCGGCTATGCTCCCGGACAAAAATGTTCAAACCGTGATTTGATTATTGATGTAGCTGATGCGCTTAACGCAAAAGGTATAAAGCTTATAGTCTATTATGCAGGACTGAATGGTTACATGAAAGAACCACAGGTTATGAAAGGTCTGGGTGACACTATCTCTCGAGGCGAATTTAATGACAAAACACCTCCCTCGGCTGAAGTCCGCAAAAGAAGATTAGAAGTGCTTAAGGAATATGCCGACAGATTCGGTACCAAAATTGCCGGATGGTGGTTTGATACTCCTGGAAAGCATTCTTATGACAGCACGCCAAATGATTGGTGGGCCATAAATGCAATAGTTCATGCTGCCAATCCTAAAGCTGTAATTGCATTGGCTCAAGGTGGCATGTCACAAATGGGTCCACTTATTGCCGGAATAGATGATTATACCGGAGGAGATACGTGGACTAAGCAGGATTTAACCAAACTTATCCCTAGTAACTATCCTGTTAAAGGCGGAATCTTGTGGCATGGTAAAATATATTGTGGAAACGTCTATCATGGAATGGGAAATGCAAACCAGTTCTCAGATGTTGAGCTGATCACCTGGATCAGAACCTGCAACAGTCAGGGAGGTGTATGCACCCTAGATTGGCCATTCGAAGCTAATACAGGACTAATCAAGGATTTTGGATTCAAACAGATGCTTTCGATCAGAAAGGCATTAAAATAATAGCTCAAACCAATTAAAATCCTGCGATGAATTCGTTGTGCGAATTATGATTATAAGATTAAGTTATATTATTAAAATATTAATAATGGGGAAAAAATTAATATTGATTGGAACGATACTGTTATTACTTCATCTGCCCGGGTTAGCCGGACCAGGCAATACTGATTGGATGTCAAAAGGCAAATATGGCATCTTCATGCATTATCAGTATCGTATTATGCTTGGTTATTGCCAGATTAATACTACCCTTACTGCACATCCGGGTGAACAATACCCGCCTGCGTCAGCAATGACATCAGAAGGATGGAATCAGTTTATCGATGGATTTGATGTCAAGGGATTTGCAGCTCAGATGACCAGCGCAAAAGTAGGCTGGGTACTTTTCTGCATTAATGACGGATCTTTTGCTTTTCATTGTGCCCCAAACCATGCTTTTGATTCAATAACAGGCTACAAGCCCGGTGAGAAATGCTCAAAAAGGGATTTGATTATGGATTTGGCAAATGCCTTGAATCCCAAAGGAATAAAGTTAATTGTTTATATGTCAGGGATGTATGGATATCCCAGGGATGAAAGATCAGCTCTGGGTTTTGGAGATGATCCCCAATACCGAAAAGCTCCGACACTTTCCAGCAGGAAGAAACATCTTCTGGTTCTTAAGGAATACGCTGACAGATATTGTTCAAAAATCGCCGGATGGTGGTTCGATGGAGTTATATCGGGCGGCTATGCGGAAAATGACGGATATGGTCACGAGAAACTTGCTTCAATAATTCATAAGGCCAACCCCCTGAGTGTAATTGCCTTTAATTTCAGCGACAAAGTTTTCGGCTGTCTTTTCACTGGTGTTGATGATTATACATCTGGAGACCAATGGTCACCCGCGCCCCTTAACCTGGATAACTTAACTCCTAAAACTCAACCCGTGACAGGAGATATACTCTGGTGCGGAAAGATATACTGCGGGAATATATATCACGGATTAGGCAATGCTAACCGGTATACAGATGACGCACTTATAAAATGGATCAGAACATGTAATCAGGAAGGTGGTGTATGTACACTTGACTGGCCATTTGATCCTAAAACCGGACTCATAAAGGATTTTGGAAAAAAACAAATGATTAAAATAGGCAAAGCTGTTAAATAAGTTGATCCTAAATACAATAGTATGATTTGATCCTGGAATGACATATGTTATCGGGAGAAAGTTTTAAAATTCAGAAAATTTAATGTGATAATCATCATAAATTAAACGGAGGAAAAACCAATGAAGTTTTTATTAGCAACGAAATCAGATTCAGAAAATGAACTGAAAAATAAGGGAAGGTTATTCCTTTCCGTTTTAATGTTATTGTTAATACAATTTCCCTTACTGGCAGGTAATGGAGATACAAGTTGGATGATAAAAGGAAAGTATGGAATCTTCATGCATTATCAATATCGTATTCTGCTGAATTACTCGGTAATGACAAATCCCAAGTTTCCTGAACCAAACCAAATGACTGCTTCTGAGTGGAATCGTTTTGTAGATGGTTTTGATGTTAAAGGATTTGCAAATCAGATGGCACAAGCGAAGGTGGGATGGGTGTTGTTTGGTTTGGACGATGCTTACTTTGGTTGGATGTGTGCTCCAAATAAAGCATTCTCTGAATTTACAGGATATGCTCCTGGCGACAAATGCACGCGACGGGATTTGATAATGGATGTGACAGATGCTCTTAACAAAAAAGGTATTAAAGTAATTATTTATTATGCCGGGTTGAATGGGTATATGATGGATTCAAAGGTTGTAGCAGGTCTAAAAGATGATGCTGCACTACGTGGAGTGCTTGGTGAAAAAATTCCGCCAAAAGCAGAATGCCGCAAACGCCGGGTTGATATATTCAGAGAGTTCGCTGACAGATATAAGAATAAAATCGCAGGCTGGTGGTTTGATATTATCGAGCCAAATTCTTATAGTGAATCACCTGATGATTGGAGCACCATTACCTCAATAATCCGTAAAGATAATCCCAAAGCGGTTATAGCTTTTAGTCATGGCGGAAATGAATTTGAATGTGTAAAGCCAGGGATAGATGATTTCACAGCTGGCGATACATGGAGCAAACAAGATCTGACTAGTCTCACACCCAAATTACGACCAGTAAAAGGAGACATTCTTTGGCATGGGAAGATATATTGCGGGAATGTTTATCATGGACAGGGAGATGCCAACCAGTTTACGGATCAGGAATTGATCGGGTGGATAAAAACATGTAATCAACAGGGTGGAGTATGTACTCTTGATTGGCCCTTCAATCCCAAAACCGGTCTGATAAAGGACTTTGGGATACAGCAGATGATAAGGATTGGGAATGTATTAAAATGAATTGAATCCATGCTCAATCTAGCTTAACAAAAGGAGAAAGTATATGAAGAAACTGCATCGAAAATTAGTTTGTAAAGATAGAAATCTGATCAAAACTGGAATAGCCATATTTACTTATATAATTTTAATATTAATTCATATTCCAGGATCAGCATCCTCTGGCGACAAAACCTGGATGATCAAAGGCAAATATGGGATCTTTATGCATTACCAGTATCGAATTCTTCTGGGCTATGCGTATACAACAAAGCCGCAATACCCGGAACCTTCCGAAATGTCGTCTGAGCAATGGAATAAGTTTGTAGATGGTTTTGATGTAAATGGATTTGCCAGTCAGATGGCTGAGGCCAGGGTTGGATGGGTGATCTTTTGTATGGACTGCGATTATTTCGGCTGGCAATGCAGCCCTAATATGACTTTCGATCAATTTACCGGGTATGCTCCAGGTCAACGATGTTCGAATAGGGACCTGATAGCGGACTTGTCACAAGCTCTTCATCAGAAGGGAGTCCGGCTTATTGTATATTATGCAGGTATGAAGGGTTATCCTTTTGACAAGCAATCTTTTGCAGGGACCTCTGACAGTGATGTCAGACCGATTCCACCATCAGCTGAAGCACGCAAAAAGCACATCGAGATTCTGAAAGAGTATTGTGACCGATACCGTAGCCGTATTGACGGATGGTGGTTTGATATGTGGGATACTGATGAATACTATAATAAGCCTCCTGATGATTTTGCAACAATAGGAGCTACTGTTCATGCAGGCAATCCCAACGCAATCATTGCTTTCGCCGGGCATAACCAGTTCTCCTGTCATAATAAAGAGATTGATGACTTTACAGGTGGAGATATATCAGTTAAGGTAGATCTCAAGAATTATACACCTTTTACAAGACCTGCAGATGGGGGCATCCTCTGGCATGGGAAAATCTTTTGTGGGAATGTGTATCATGGATTGGGCTTTGCCAATCAGTATACTGATCAAGAACTCATTGATTGGGTGAACACATGTAACCATCAGGGAGGTGTGGTTACCATGGATTGGCCTTTCGACCCAAAGACCGGTCTGCTTAAGGACTTTGGTTTCGCCCAATTAAAAAGAATTGCTCAGGCTACGAAAAGCAGTGGAATCAAATAATTATCAATTACATGACCAGAATGATCTATTCAATCCAACGATTATAATGACTTACAAAAGGTATCTGGTAATAATATTGCTGTTTTTTCTCACTGCCATAACATTTATGAGCCGTATAAGTATTTCTACAGCAAGTGATCTGATAGTGGCTGATTTAAAAATCAACCAGCAAATGATGGGATATATATTTGCCATGTTTGCATTAAGTTATTCTTTGTTTCAAATTCCTTCAGGTTGGTTTGCCGACAAATATGGTCCTAAAAAGGTATTGGCATCCGTTGTATTCTTTTGGAGTGTTTTTACAGCATTAACAGGTTTAGCATGGAGTGCAGCTTCTATGCTTATTTTTAGATTCTTTTTTGGAGCAGGGGAGGCAGGAGCATTTCCGGGATCTACAAGTGCTGTTTATAATTGGGTTCCTGCTAAAGAACGAGGCATTGCCAATGGCATTTTTCATTCAGGAGGCCGAGTCGGTGCTGCATTATCATTGTTATTTATGCCATGGCTTATCCAAATCGTTGGTTGGCGATGGATGTTTATTATAAATGGCTTAATGGGTTTCTTTTGGATAGCCATTTGGCTACTCTGGTTCAGAGATAAACCCAGACAACATCCAGGTGTCAATGAAGGTGAGCGCAGCTATATTGAAGATGGTTTGCAAAATAGCAAAGAGGCCGATGAAAAAATACCACTTGGAATAGTTATTACATCATCAAATATGGTTTTGGTTATGTTTCAGTATTTTGCAAGTGGTATGACCTTCTTCATCAGCCTTTCATGGTTGTTTCCATATATGAAAAGTCAATGGGGAGAGAGCGCGACTGTATATACTCCTATTCCCCTAATATTGGGTGTATTTGCTCACTGGATCTCAGGAGCCCTTGTTACATTTTTGCATCATAAAGGATATCATGTCGCATCAAGAAGAATTCCTGCAATGGTTGGGTTTGCTCTCGCTTCAATTGGACTGGTTCTGTGCACACAGATCGCTGACATCTCTGCATTTGTATTTATTATCTGCTTTGGCATTGCGGTATTTGGTGTTGAAATGACAATTGCTCCCAGCTGGACATTCTGTATGGATATTGGCGGAAGTAGTTCTGGACTGGTATCAGGAACTATGAATATGTTGGGCAATATCGGTTCAGCTACCAGTGCAATAATATTTCCATTCTTCATTGCCAAAGTAACCATACCTTTTTTCGCAGAAAAAACAGGTACAGGAAACTCATTCTTTATCCTGGCCGCTGCATTAAATATTCTCGCAATGTGTTCATGGATCTTTATGAATCCATTGAAAAAATTAAGAACCTCAATGCCAAAAGCAAAAATAAGGTTAAGAGTGATTCTTCTTATTGCTTCAATAGTGATAGTTTTTATTTCATTATATATTTATAAAACTTTCTTTATGTGACCTTTACAATTTCTGTTGTCTTTATGAAAACAATGGCCCTTGGGTAACGAAGATATTAGCAGCAGCTTAATTTTTTTTTATAATTTATAACAATAATAAAATAGGAGGTAAAAATGCCAGTAATTAATGCTTTTGACGTTAAGTCAGTAAAAATCGAGGGACCTTATGAAAGAGTTATCAGGGTCCTATTAGCTCCTGACACACAGGATATAGTAAAAGATATGAGTATCAGTCATTGTGTAATATCACCCCATTGCTCAACAGATCTGAGACACACGCATCCTGGAGTTGAGATGATGTTTATTATGACAGGTTTTGGAGAATGCGCAATAGGGGATAAGATGCATAAGATCGGACCTGGTGTTCTTATGATCTGCCCACCGAACTCACCGCACGATATCAGGAATTATAGTGATGAAACGATGAGCCTGGTTGCCATGTTCGTTCCTGCAGAAACATCAAAACAGATTTATGAGAGAGCTGAAAAAGCTTCAAAAGTAAAATAAAACCAAGGATAATATTAATAGACTTGACAGGTTTAGGCCTGTCATGTTTCTATTAAGAAATGAAATTTATTTTTAATATCGTTATACCACACTTTCTAACTTCTTATAGGTGTCTAATTATATATTATATGACAAAAGATGAATACAATGCGGCACAGAAGGAAGCTGCGGAAATGATCATTACTTCTGGAATTCAAATATCCCAATCTGAAGCCAATAAAATTGAGGTTGTCGATTTTGGACTCAATAATCTTAAAAAGGAAGGTGCTCAGATATTGACTCTAGTTCAGACAGATAGGATTAGTATCAAGGTTATTGCCCTTTTTCCGGGTCAGACGGAACCTGAGCATTGGCATCCACGCGTTGATGATGATCCGGGTAAAGAAGAAACAATCAGAGTAGTTAATGGCTTTCTGTATTTATATCAACCAGGCGAAAGCAACATTAATGTAGGACAGGTACCTGAATCTAAAGATTATGCATATACCTGTAGAAATGAACTGGTCATGAGTGTGAATGATCAGTTCACTCTCAAGCCTGGAACAAAACATTGGTTCAGGGCAGGGAGTCAGGGAGCTGTAGTTTATAGCTATTCTACAATTGCACGTGACATTTTGGATAAATTTTCTGACCCGGAAGTAATTAGAATTTCAAAGATTGAAGATTGAAAATAAGCATTTGGTTTCATCAAGCCTAAGAACTCATTTAATATGCAAGTAGTATGAAGAAATTAATAATTAAAAGGACACTTTCTCTGGAAGCTGCGAAAGAATTAGGAGCCCGAGCAGCTCAAAAAGCAACTGATATAGGTATGGGTGGCGCTATAGCGGTAGTTGATAATGGAGGTCATCTGTTATATTTTGAACGCCTTGATGGGACCATCTTAGTGGCATCGAATATTACAATTGGTAAAGCTGTTACTGCTCTGACTTTCAATCGACCAGGAAAAGTACTCGAAAATACGGTCTCTGATGAAAGGAAAGCAATGATGGCAACATTTGGGGTGACCACAATGGTTCCTTTGATGGGTTCATATCCAATAAAAGTTGATGGAGAAACTGTAGGAGCTATAGCAGTAGGAGGAGCAGGTAACCCTCAAA
Organism: Bacteroidales bacterium; assembly: GCA_003141415.1. Lineage (GTDB taxonomy): Bacteria > Bacteroidota > Bacteroidia > Bacteroidales > VadinHA17 > LD21. The sequence continues at coordinate 43 of PLLX01000123.1, read as the reverse complement.
ATGATGAAATTATTGTTTTATACGCTCTTGAAAATTTTGCTGA
>PLLX01000227.1 GCA_003141415.1 Bacteroidales bacterium | reverse complement strand
ATCCTTCGGGAAATGATTCCAATAACGGATCCAGTGGTTCGCCATGGAAAACACTAGCTTATGCATGTTCTAAAGCGACCTCATCGGGAGATGTTATTCATGTAAATGCAGGAACCTATACCGAGACAGTTCAAAGCATGTTGGCAGTTGGTGTAAGTATTGAAGGAGCCGGAGTGATTTCTGTTATACAGTCACATGTCGGAGGGTCGAGTTTTACAATCTATTTATATAGCTCATCTCAAGGCACCAACGGGAATCAGCATATATCCAATATCAAAATGGATGGCAGTGCCCTCACAGCTTATGGAGCGATAAAAATTGATAGAAGAAGTAATGTAGAGATTTATAATTGCACATTCGTTGACTTTAATTATTATGGAGTGGGATTTGATGGTGATGGAACAGGGAACCAACCAACTACCTATCCAACCGGGAATAAATTTCATGATAATATTGTAACTAACTGTTCTGGTTATTTTCCTGCCGGGCAGCCTATAACAGGGGAGGGGAAATATGGATTAGGCATCAATGGTCAACAGACAATGCTTGTTTATAATAATACTATAACTCAAACACAGAGATCAGTGGGATCAAATGGTTATTGTATTAAAGGGGTGGCTGGTTACAATAAAGATATAAAAATATACAATAATACTCTTATTAAAGCACCTTATGATAATCTTACCTGGGACTTTGCAATTGAACTTTGGGACACCCGGGGAGGGATTGAAATATATAATAATATTATTACAGCTGCGATTGACATATCCGGTGGTAGTTATATTACAGGAGTAGCAACTCAAAAAGGTTCTTATGCCTATGCCGTTTGGATTCATGATAATACAATAGGGCAATCTTCTCTAAGTAGTTATGATAGATGTTATGGTGTATTGATTGAGCAAAGTGCAACAGATGTAATAGTAGAAAAAAATCATATAAAGAATGTCTGGATAGCAGTATACTCTCCTCTGGAACCTAAAACAGATGGAACCGGCAGGAGTCTAAATAATATTAATATAAGGTATAATATCTTAGAAAACATAGGAATAGCAGACGGGGGAACTAATCATCCTGGATATGGAATTTATTTTCCTTTTGATGATATAGGTTATGTTTGTGATAATGTAAATATCCTGAATAATGTATTAATTGCACATTCCGGAACAATACCTGCTGATTACGGAATTATATTACCATCAATAGGAACTTCTACAAATGTCACCGTCAGGAATAATATAGTCCAGGGATTTTATTCAGCTCCTGTTTATGGTCATGGTAACAGTGGATACACTCTGGACTATCTTTCAATAGAAAATAATATTTTCTACAAAAATGGAAACAGTAATCTTCCGGGGTACAGTTCGATAACACCTACACACAATACGACACAGAATAATTTAACCAGTAATCCGTTATTTGTTTCATCAAGTGATTTTCACTTGCAATCGGGATCTCCGGCAATTGGAAAAGGATTAGCGATTACAGGTTTAACTACTGATTATGTCGGAAATGCCGTAAAGAGCCCACCAAGTATCGGAGCTTATGAAAATGGCTCGGCAGTGGCAACTCCTGTCTCACCTGTTTATACAAGTTCTACTGTTGAAAATGCAACGCCGTCTCTTCTGACAATGACTTATAATCTTACTCTTGCCAATTATATTCCTGTCGGTTCAGCTTTTTCGGTTCTCGTAAATTCGGTGGCAAGGACAGTAAATACAGTTGCTATTTCAGGAAACACGGTTCAGTTAACCTTGGCAAGTGCCATAAAATTTGGTGATATTGTTACAGTCGCTTACACAAAACCAGCAACCAATCCATTGCAAACTGCCATAGGTGGATTAGCAACAAGTATTTCTGCCCAATCAATAATTAATAACTTAATTAATCCTTTGAAAGATACTTCAACTGTCACAATCACAATGACCATTTTTCCTAATCACGTCCACAAAATCATAAATGTTCTATTAGCATACTCCAGTACACCATCAACATCGTTATCACCCGAGATTATCAGAATCTTAGATATTTCCGGTAAGCTTTTTATTGAGAAATTGTTAGTTACAGGAGTTACGAACATCAAGATTCCATTAAATCTTGAATCGGGTATTTATACCGTTATAATGCTAGCGAATGGGCTGCAAATGGCTTCACAAAAAATGATAGTTTATTAATTATAAATGTTTAATCAGGTAGCTGAGAATTAATGCCATAGTTCATTTTATTGAATACACACTTCTTCTTCTACTATGTCTCTTTGCCTGATACCATTGGTCCTTCATTTCTTTTTAGGGAACAAATGTTGAAATAAGGCCTGACCAAATGATTTGATTTGGTCAGAATTTCGAGAAATAATATTTGCAATACCAAACTGAAGAGCAGAGCCGATTAGTTTTCTAAACTTACTGGCTGATTCTCCAATAAATATTTTTTTAAACAGGAATCCGCTGGCTTCACCCATGGCAGTGCCAGACATATTTTCGGCCAGATATTGCGATGAAAACAGGTCCTTCAAAGTATTCCTTAGAAGATTAATTGGTTTTAAGCTTTCGTAGGCAATGTATACCTGTTCCTTTAATAGTTGTCCTTTACCATTTTGCTCAGTTTCTAATACATGAATTGCATTTTTAAGCCCGTCAACAGAAGTTATATTTTGCATATTTTATTATTTAAGCACATGTATTATGAAATAATTCCCAACAAGGCTCTTAATCCATTTATGCATAAAAAAATGTATTATGATTCCTAAAAACCCATAAAATGCTGCTACCATAAAGAATCCATAAAATGTTTTCCCAAGGAGTTCGCCCAACCATAAAGCTAATCCCAGATTCAGAAAAAGCAGGCACGATACAAAAAGTATAATTACAACGGAAAGAGGTATAAAAGAAGAAATAATATCTGTTGTTTTGTCAAGCGTTTTAAGCTTAGCCAATTCAATACTTGTTTTACCATATTCCGATGCTCTTTTCAGCAACGTTTCGAGCAAATTAGGATTATCTTCCATATCTTTCATATCAGGTTCAGGCAGTGGCGGCTTTCTTCTCTTCTTTACCTTTAGTCGCTCTTGACTTACTTTTTTCGGAAAAATCAGCATCTTCGTCTGTTACCTCATTAGCTTTTACTGAAATGCTGTCAAGAAATTCATCAAATTTTTCTCTTAAATCATCTGCAAGGTCTTCTCCTTTTTTCGAGATCCTTTTCCTTGTATTCCAGCCTTTATCCGGAGCAAATAATACTCCTAATAATGCGCCGACAGCAACGCCGGCTAAAACTCCTAATAATACTTTTCCTGAGCTCATAATTAACTTTTTAAATGATTATTGAAATAATATTATATTAAAGAACTATTTTCCCTTAAACAATCCTTATTCAGAGAATGTTCTGCCTGATCTCAAAAATGAGCAGCGGGCATGAATGAAGTTATTCCTCCCCTATCAACGTTGGTTCATATTCGTGGTCAATTAGTTATAGCTCCTATTTACTATAGATAATACCTTTCTTAATCTTACCGGTTTTAAAATCCGATGTGTTATGAAAAGTCAAAGATGGAAAATTTTCCCGCGCAAGTTTGAGCATCCATTCGCTCTCGGCAAAAAAAACAGGGTTATGCTCCTTATCATAAGCGATTGCACCTGATTTTCTTTTTAAAAATTCTTCAAGCTCTTTTTTATTCTCAGTTGTAATCCAGCAGGCCTTGATAAATGGAAGATGAGAAAAGCTGCATCTGGCTCCATACTCATGTTCAAGCCTGAATTTAATAACCTCATACTGAAGTTCTCCAACAGTGCCTATAATCTTTCTGTTTCCGGGTTGCTGGACGAATAGTTGAGCTACTCCTTCATCTGTCATCTGTCTGACTCCTTTGTCAAGCTGCTTGGTTTTCATAGGGTCGAGATTATTGACTTCCCTGAGAATTTCCGGTGAAAAGCTGGGCACACCCTTAAAATGCAATAATTCACCTTCAGTAAGTGTGTCACCTATTTTAAAATTACCACTATCATACAGTCCAACAACGTCACCCGGATAGGCTTCTTCCACAATGCTTTTATTATTAGCCATAAAACTTGTTGGTGAAGAAAAACGCATCTTTTTTTCTGATCTTGTGTGAAAGTAAAACTTGTTCCTTTCAAATCTCCCTGAACTTATTCGCATAAATGCTATCCGATCGTGGTGCTTGGGGTCGAGGTTGGCATGAATCTTAAATATAAAGCCGGTTAATTGTTCTTCATCTGGTTCTACCGTTCGCTCTGATGCCTGAATCGGGCCAGGACAGGGGGCGATTTCCAGAAAGGTTTCCAATAATTCCAGTACACCAAAATTATTTAACGCACTACCGAAAAACAATGGTGCTAAATAACCTTCGTGGTAAAGTGACATATTAAAGGATTCAAACATATCATTCACAAAGTCTATTTCTTCCCAAAGTTTATTTATACTTTCAGTCCCTACATATTCTCTCAGCTTTAGGTCTTTAAGATCTTTTGTGCTGATAAGACTCTCGGAAATGCTGGTTTTGTCAGGAGCAAATATCTGGACTTCTTTTTTATGAAGATTATAAACACCTTTAAATTGTTTCCCATTACCGATGGGCCATGTATATGGACACACAGTAATTTTCAGCTCCTGTTCGAGTTCATCGAGTAAATCATACGGATAGATACCCTCCCTGTCCATCTTGTTTACAAAGATCATGACAGGAGTGTTACGCATCCGGCATACCTCCATTAGTTTACGGGTTTGTTCCTCGACCCCTTTAACACAATCCACAACAAGTATTACACTGTCGACTGCTGAAAGTGTCCGGTACGTATCCTCAGCAAAATCCTTATGTCCTGGAGTATCCAGTATATTAACCCTGACATCATTGTAATCGAATGCCATTACGGATGTGGAAACAGAGATTCCTCTCTGTTTTTCAATCTCCATGAAATCGGAAGTAGTTGTTTTCCTGATTTTATTGCTTCTAACAGCTCCTGCAGTTTGAATTGCGCCACCGAACAAAAGTAGTTTTTCGGTCAGAGTCGTTTTACCGGCATCAGGGTGACTGATAATTGCAAATGTTCTTCTTCTTCTGATTTCGCTCTTTATATCCATAAATAACATGTTAACAGATACTTTTCTGTTGTCCAAACTTTAAATTGTAATTATTCGGGATTTTTTTACATGATGGCACAAAAGTAGTGAAAAATGAGAAAATCAGTTACAACCTGCTATTTAACCAAACAGTAATCATACATCCAGATGTGAGATAAAGTGTTTATTATAAGCTTGATATAATTCCTGCGATTATTATTTAACAGGATAACTGACAGGGTTATTCAATAAAGGGTACTGAGAATCTTTAAGTTTTAGTATCTCTTTGAGTTTAACCAGATCCATCGTTGCTCTGGGTCTTGTACTCAATCCAACACCGGCACAAAAAATTGAAATATTTTGTGATACCAGACCGGCATCCATTGCCGCCAAGGATAGTTTCATAGCTTCCTCTCCCCCATTAAATCTTGAAATATCAGATACCATCAATAAGATAACTGAAGCATTCGCGATATCAGTCTGCCTTCCTGCTACAACCAGACGCTGATCACCGGAAACAACCGGCTCTAAAGAATGACCTGCAGCATTATATAGATACACTCCCTCTGCCAGAAAAACATAAAGGTCGATGTCCTGGGCATTCATTGCAGATGGAGCAGTCCGTTTCTTAAGTTCAGTCCGGTTAATACCATCAGCCGCCCACAATAAATCGGACAGATCCTGCAGTTTTAATTTATCGCTGGTAAATACCGAAGCGGAAGCTCTTTTATCAAGAGCCTGCATTACAGGTAAACCTCTGGTTTTATCAGGAGGATTTAATACTATTGATTTCAGTTCCTGAGCATTCAGGCTGTTCAGAATGGCGATAAAAACTAATAAGCTTAATAATTTTTTCATATTTGTTGATTTAAAATTTAATTTATAACAAACTCTATTTCAATTTATGTCAATCTATGTCAATTCCCCACCATAGAGAATTTGAAAGCCATCTGACAGGGTATCGCAAAATAAATATGTAATTCTGATTAATAAACCCCAATCTCAGCAGATTGTTTATTTTGAGATTATAACTGAAACAATTATTATGGCAATTAATCCTGCTACAGCAATATATGCATAGATACTCGCAAAGTTCAATGTCCAACCTAATGAAGGATGTAGTTTAGGCACCATTAACCGGGGATCACTCCTGTTAAAATAAAACGGACCTTTCCAGTTTCCCGGATCTTTACTCATCGTATCAAGAAATTGTTTATCGGGTTTTGATTTCATATAATTCTAATTTAATGAATAACTTCATCTATTCTACCAGTCTCCTCTTCTCCCACTCTCCCTTTCTTTTAGTTTGAAAGCCGGGAGGGTGGCGCATCATCGGGATCTGAGCCCCAGTTATAATTGGGTCTTGAGCCCATATCAAGTTCTAAGACTGCACCATCTTTTATATCATCCCAGCCGAACCATGGTTTGTTCCATTATTTCCCATTCAAAATTGCGTTCTGAATATATTTGTTTTGCCGGTTACTATCTTTTGCGACTATTCTGAAAGTTTTATTGTTCTGTAACTTAACAGAAACATTGGTAAAAACAGGGCTTCCAATATTAAAAGCTGGAGTTCCGGGTGTTACGGGATAAAATCCCATGCTTGAAAAAACTACAAATGCAGAGAGTCCGCCTCCGTCTAAATGAGCCATATGCTAGTGAATAACAGGTACTTAATATTCATATTATATCGCTTGAAAATCAATTTATTTACCCCAGCCCCAAGGGAGTAAATTGATTTTCTTCGCNNTTTGCATTTGGGTCGCGATGCCAAAGTTTACCGCCATTCCAGTAAATATTACCACCAACGATATCACCAATTGAACCCTGAGCTACTTGTTGCCATGTGGCAACATAGTCACGTTGGTGACGGCGCTGAGTACCTGTAACTATACACAGATCCATACCTTTGGCTTTCTGAGCAGTTGCCATAATTGATCTTGCTCCCACAGGGTCTACACAAACAGGTTTTTCTGCAAATACATGTTTCTTTGCTTGTATCGCTGCTGCTAAAATCTCCGGACGGAAAAAAGGAGGTGTAGCTGTAATAATGATATCAACACCTGCATCAATTACCTTCTGGTAAGCATCAAAGCCTACAAAACATTTATCGAGAGGAACTTCCTGTCCTTTTTCTTTTAATATCTCGGCTCTGCATGAATCTATACGATCCTGGAATGTGTCACCCAAGGCAACAATCTGAAGATTTGGTCCGGCACTTAAAAAGTTAATTGCTGCACCGGTTCCACGACCGCCGCAACCGATAACTCCGGCTTTAAGAACCGGTCCGTCGGGTGCCTGGTCAAACATTGTCGGAATTGGAACAACCTTTTTTGTCTCACGGGCACAACTGGTTATTATAGAAGGAACTATTACACCTGCTACTCCAACTGTTGCTGCTTTGCCCAGAAAATTACGCCTTGAAATACTTGATTTTTTCATATTAAATTAGGTTTATGACAACTGATTAAAACACTTATTGCAAGTTAATTTTGTAATGTAACCAAATATAAATATAGACTTTTAAAAAAGCAAATAAATAGCTCCTTTTAATGTTTTTTAACTTAAGGTAAGCGTCTAATAACACTCTGCTTCCCTTATTATTCTACTAAATCGAACTGAAGGTGGCAAATGATTGCATTTTTTATTACTTTTCGCAGATTATATGAAGTGAAAACTAAGGGATCTCTGTCACTAAGTTTTATTGATATGCTCGAAAATCAATTTTTTACCCCATCCCTAAAGGGCGAAATTGATTTTCTTCGCTCCCCCTGGGGTCGGGGTAAACGAAGAAAATCAATCCTTATCATTTCACCCAGTTAACCTTTGCTGACTTTACATCCCTTGAATTGGTGCCTATATAAATAATAAAATCACCTGGTTCCCAGTCGTATTTCAGATCGCTGTTATAAAACTTCAGGTCGTTCACAGTAACCTCAAATTCGATATCTTTCTTCTCCCCGGACTGAAGCATAACTTTTTTAAAGTTTTTTAATTCTTTCACAGGACGTGAAATAGAAGCTACGGGATCCTGAATGTATAACTGAACCACCTCTTCTCCTGCTACCTTACCGGTATTATTCAGGGTAATGCCAGCAGTGAGTTTTTCATCACCCTTTAATTGGTTTTTGCTTAACCTTATATCACTGTATTCGAAAGTGGTATAGCTAAGTCCATAGCCAAATGGATATACCGGATCATTGGAAACGTCAAGATATTTTGAAGTAAATTTATTGCTTGGATCCATGGGCCTTCCGGTATTTTTATGGTTGTAATAAAGGGGTATTTGTCCTACAGTTGCCGGGAAGGTCGTAGTCAGCTTTCCCGACGGATTATAATCACCGAACAGAACAGTGGCAGCAGCATTTCCTGCCTCGGTACCTCCTTTCCATGCTTCAAGGATTGCACTTACATGAGCATTCTCCCACGGCAAAGTCATCGGACGACCATTAATGAGGACAAGAACAACAGGTTTGCCGGTTGCCAGAAGTGCCTTCAGCAGATTTTGTTGAACACCTTGAATCCCAATATCGCTCATACTTGATGCCTCGCCGGACCATGAGGATGATTCGCCAAGGACAGCAACTATAACATCAGCTTTTTCAGCAGTTAAAAGTGCCTCTTTCAGTAATTCACGGCAGGTGATGACAGAGTCTGATGATTGCTTTTCCCCAGCCATTCCAAATGGAGACTCGTTTTTTGCAAGAATTGGATTATCAGTCAGTTCAGAACCTTTTGCAAAAAGTACAGTTACAGACTTTCCTCCAATGTTCTTCAAGCCGTCCACAATTGAGAATACCTTAACCTTACCACTGGCAAATGACCATGAACCATTCACATCTTTAACGCTGTTACCCAGCGGACCAATTACTGCGATAGTTCCTGATTTTCTTAGTGGAAGAATATGATTATCATTTTTAAGTAGAACAATCGATCTTGTAGCTATCTCCTGTGCAGTCTTCAGATTTTCAGGTGTAAGCACATCTGTTTTGGCTCTTTCTTCATTCAGGTAACGATAAGGATCATCAAATAATCCAAGTTTATATTTTGCCTCAAGTACCCGTCTGCATGCAATATCTATATCTTTAATAGTTATTTTCCCATCATCGAGAGATTTTTTCAGAGTAAAGAGGTATCCTTCTCCAATCATATCCATATCTGTTCCTGCCTTCAGAGCGAGTGCTGAAACTGTCTGAAGATCACCCATTCCATGATTGATCATTTCATTTATTGCAGTATAATCTGTAACTACAAACCCATTGAAGCCCCACTGATTCCGCAATAGTTCAGTAAGCAGCCAGTGATTACCGGACGACGGAATGCCGTCAACAAGATTGAATGAAGTCATTATACTTCCAGCACCGGCGTCTACAGCAGCTTTATAAGGAGGAAGATAATCATTATACATGGTTACTTTACTCATATCCACTGTATTATAATCACGTCCTGCCTCAACAGCTCCATATAAAGCAAAGTGTTTTGGACAGGCCATCATGGTATAATTGAGAGAAAGATCATTCCCCTNNTCTTCCCCAGCGCGGATCGCGGGCAATATCGACCATAGGCGAGTATGTCCATTCAATACCATTTGCTGTTGCTTCCTGAGCGGCAATCCTGGCACTTTCCCCAATCAATGCCATATCCCATGAGCAACTCATGGCTAAAGGATTAGGAAATATTGTCTGGTATCCGTTAATAACATCCATACCAAAGAGGATCGGAATGTGATGTGGTGATTCCTTAACAGCTATATCCTGGCAGGCTTTCATTACAGCCAGGGAGGGTGCATTAATTATCCCTCCAATCTTTCCTTCCTGAATTTTCCTGGGTGTTTGTTCATTTACCTTAGTACCTGTAACAAATCCACCGACGTTATTAAGATTGAGCTGTCCTATTTTTTCATCAATTGTNNATTGTCATTTTATTCATCAGATCACTGATGAATAGATTCATTTTTTCATCCTGACCCTGAATCTTAAGAAACAAAACCAGCAGCATCAATAAAAATCCTAGTCTTTTCATGTTTTTTCAGCAGAGTTTTATCCGCTCCTCCTGTATTACTCCTGTTGTAAGAT
>PLLX01000270.1 GCA_003141415.1 Bacteroidales bacterium | reverse complement strand
AATTGCAGACAGATATGGCAATTGAAATCATCATTTTCATAGTCAGGATTTGAAATTGTAATCATTAATAGGAGGAATCTCTACGGGACAGATTAGTAAAAAACAGTATCTTTAATGTTGAAATCTTTTAATTCTGACCTGGCAGAGATTCATAGCACTTCGATTATTTTATATTATATAATATGAAAACAATAAATCTGACATTGGCATTGACTTTTTTAACTCTGTGCAGTTTTGGACAGAAACTTCCGTTACCGGCCGATAAAAAATCAACTAAAGAGACAGTAATACTTTTCCAGTCATTATTTGAACTTAAGAACAAGGGAGTAATGTATGGGCACCAGGATGACCTGATGTATGGTTACAACTGGTGGTATGAAAAAGATCGTTCGGATACAAAAGAAACCACTGGTGATTACTCTGCTGTTGCAGGTTTTGAACTCGGTCACATTGAACTTGGAGGCGACCGAAGCCTCGATTCCGTGAGTTTTGCTCAGATTGCTGAACAAATCAAAGTGCATTATAAACGTGGAGGTGTAATTACCATAAGCTGGCATCTCAACAACCCCCTGACCATGCAGATCAGGGATTCGGTCTCATCCTGGCCGTATGGAACAGCATGGGATGTAAGTTCAAAAGAGGTGGTTGCATCCATTCTACCGGGTGGAAAAAATCATGAACTGTTTAACTCATGGCTTGAACGGCTTGCAACGTTCTTTATTGGATTAAAAGATGACAATGGTTTACCAATCCCCTTTATTTTCAGACCGTTCCACGAACANNCATCTCAACAACCCGCTAACCATACAAATCAAGGATACCCTCTCCTCCAGGCAGCATGGAACAGCCTGGGATGTTAGTTCAAAAGAGGTAGTAGCCTCTATTCTTCCAGGTGGAAAAAATCACGAGTTGTTCAATACATGGTTGGAAAGGCTTGCAACATTTTTTACCGGATTAAAAGATGACAACGGTACCCCAATTCCATTCATTTTCAGACCGTTCCACGAACATTCAGGTTCCTTCTTCTGGTGGGGCACCAATATTTGTACCGATCAGGAATACTCTGATCTGTGGCGTTATACCGTTAATTTTTTGCGAGATAAAAAGGATATTCACAACATTCTTTATGCTTACAATACCGACCGGGTAACCAGCCTTGAACAATACATGAGAGGGTATCCCGGGGATGACATTATTGATATGCTATCGCTGGATATGTATGACCGGGGTGAACAGTTTGGTGGGGAACTCGACACAGCCTTAGGTTTTGTAACGAAGGAGGCTATATCGAGAAATAAACTGACAGCATTAAGTGAAACAGGCGAAAGAAGAGGAATGAACAACTGGTGGTCCTCAGTTCTCTTGCCTGTTGTAAGCAAATACCCTGTTTGTTATGTCTTAACCTGGCGGGATGCTTTTAAGACAAAGTTTTCAGTATCGGGAAACCCGATTAAATCTTTTACAGATGATTTTAAATATTTTTATGACTCTGCAAGGACACTCTTTTTAAAAAAGGTCCGGGAAGCGAATATTTATAAGAGAAAATAAAAATATATTATGAGTCTCGGATATCATCAACAATATCATTGGAGATTCCTCGCTGGAGCCCGGAATGAAGAATCTCAAAGGGTTTATTCTTTTATCACCTTAATTGATTTTCTAAAATCCTTGTTATAAACTTCGACGATATAAACGCTTTTAGCCAGGTTGCTTATATTGATAATGGTCTGATAACGGCAATTTGTCAGATCTCTGATTTTCTTGCCCATAGTATTAAATATCTGAACATTATAAAATATATCTGTACTGAGTGCAACTGTAAATTCTTCGCTGGTAATTGAAGGCCAAAGAAATACTTCAGGGTCGGCAGAAAAAGTTGGTTTTTGTACGTAAACATATATTGTATCACTTATCTCAACTCCGCAGGTACCTGTAACGGTAGTCGTGTAAAGTCCAATATTGGTAGCATTCATGTTCGGCAATAACAATCTGGAAGTATTACTATTATCAATCGCAACACCATCTTTTTGCCATAGATATACCAGGTTATGTCCATCTGCATTAACTTCGAGTGTAACGTCATTTCCAAAAGGCACTTCAACATTCGGAGAAATATAGGTTATATTGGTCAGCGGATAAACAGTCAGATTTATAATATTTGAAACTAATGTCCCGCATGAACCGGATATTTCGCATTTATAATCACCGGAATCATCAATTGTTGCTGCGGAAAAACTCAATCTTGCTGAGGAGCCTGATTGAACAGTCTGACCATTCTTAATCCATTTGTAACTTAGATTATGCCCAATCGCACTGACAGTAAAAACAACAGGCTGTCCTGCACATATAATAGTATCACTTGATTGGCTGATTAGTTTTGTATTAAGGAATATATTCGAAGCAAGTCCTGACCAATCTGAAACCTTATTATTAATTGTAACCCTGAGGATTATAGTTACAGAACCTGTGTAACTTACATTCCAGAGCACGGAAGCATTCGCGGAATTCCCTGTAATAACACCGGCTGTTGCCGGTAAAAGTTGCCATTCGTATGCAGTGGCCCCTGTCAGTGGTTGAATAGAATACTGACTTGATTCTGTTCCCTGACAAATCAGTGTATCGCCAACAGGAGAAGGTGGTTTATAATCTCTTGCAATTCCAGTATTTGTCCGGATCCAGCTCTCCATATCCGAAACACGTGTATATGCCCCATAAGTATTGCAGTTTGAACTACCCCAACTGACTATTCCTGCTAACCTATATTCACCTAATACAGGAACCACCAGGGGCCCGCCACTATCACCATTACAGGCGTCCATGTTCCCGTTAAGATAGCCGGCCATGAGATCTGTTGCCTGGATAGTTCCCCAGACAGTAGCGGCTTCTTCAGTTGAAATAATTGGCAGCTGCACCTTCTGAAGTGCGGTTGGTAATATACTCGGATTGACATGAGTCAATCCCCACCCTGTTACCCAGGACATAACGCCAGGATCTGTTGCGCCTCCGGCAGCATCATCTGTTGTAACAAGCTTAATTGACGTAGCGTTTGCAAAATTAATCGTGTCAGTTAATTTTAAAAGTGCAATATCATTTAAAAGAGTCTGACTATCGAAACCTGCATTAACAATAACATCACTTACAGCATATGTTTTCCCTTCAAGAGCATTGGATGGATTATTTACTCCTACTCTTACAAACATATCTGAAGCCAGTGTAGCTCCCCCGGTACTGTTTTTTGTGCAATGGGCAGCTGTAACCACCCAGTTACCCCCGATTATTGAACCCCCGCATCTGAAATTACCGGAAATATAATATACCTGCCATGGAAAATCGGAAATAACTGTATTCGTACCACCGGTAATCTTTGCATTGATGGTTCGAATTCCGGTGAAAAATGGAAATAAATGATCTCCTTTACCAACATCTGATTTAATAAACAAGATAGGCTCGCCATTCAGGTAAAGGGTAAATAAACTTGTATCAGGATTATTATTCTCAGCAACAGAGATCTTTAGAAAATAATGTTTATCAGCTTCAAGACTAAATGTAACAGAATCATTTTGCAGATATTCATCGCCTGAAAAGACAGTTATGTTCTGATTATCTATAATTTGCCATGCCTTTAAGCCTGAGTTCTTTGTTTGTAATACCTGAATTTTCACCTTCTGTGCCAATACAGAGAATGAGATCAGATATAAAAGGGAAATGAATAAAAACCTCTTCATATACAAATATAATCTATGCCTGGGAGAAAATCTGAAACATATTCTCTGAATGTAGAATTTCAATTTTTTTGGAAAACATTAACAAAAATCTTATCCTCTTAAACTGACAATGAGTTCAGATGTTTTATTCCCTTTTAATTTATAATCAATTCAAATTAAAGTAACTTATGATTAAATGAATAAATTCAGACATTTTCCTGACAGCCAAAATTTATCTGATCCCAGTATCAATATTTATGTTGAATACTGTTTTATCCTGCGAAATTATTGAAATTTCGACAGGTAAATTGCTTCCACCAATATTTTTCTGTGCTTTTTCAAGGACTAAAATGTAGTTCCCGGGCGGAAGCTCAAATAACTCCTTCAAGATATCCGTTTTCCCGACGTTTCGACTTGTCGCAACCTTGAACTAAAAATATTAACAGGAGAAATATTATTCCGGTGCTCTTTATTAAAACACATCTTTTCATGATCCGGGATATTGATTCTATCCTTTATCCCACAATTATGATGCCAGAGAATCAATGTTTTATTTAGCGTTTTTCAACGCCTCATTTACAGATGCCCTGAATATATTATAGGACCACGTAGCTCCTGATATTGCGTCAATCTTGTTAATGTCCTGTTTTTCCGATAGTTTTTTTGGATATGTCTGAACACCTTTCCAGTCATTCCTGCTTTGCTGAATATATTCTGCATTTCCTTCAAAGTGCTTTTCATATTTCCCATCGAATGTCTCATGCAGATTTGAATCTCTGATAACAAAATCAATATCAGTAAATTCTCCGTTTTTAAGTGTTAAATGAACACTGCCCCAAAATGGCTCGTAAATATACTTTGCCCGGGATTTCCCTTCGTATGCACCGTCTTTATACCTGACAGAAGTATCCTGAACGGCTTTTTCAGGCAGCTTAATATCCTGAGGAAAGATCGAAGGTGAGAAGAACAGGGTTAATAACAAAACAGAAAGGAAGGTTGCAGGTTTTTTCATTGTTTAAAATTATTTAAAATATTTCGTCAGGGTCAATTTCACTAAGTTAATGGGTCCGTAAACAAGACCCCTGTAATGGCTTAAGTCCCTACTTACTTCCACTTTATCCACAATCATGTTTTTATCCAACTAACCCTTAGATTTCTTGTCATTTTGGCCCCTCAACCCCTCCCCCTGGGGGGCAGGGGGCAAAAATTGGAGTTTGGTGCCAATTACTATTTAAAAAAACCGGCTTTTGAGCCGGTTCTGTATGTTTCAATTCTGAAATTATCGAGTTCAATAGCCCCATTTTTTCATTACATCGAGGTCTGCTTTAGCGCAATACATTGGAGTTTTATCTCCATATGATTCCTGTTCAATAATATAACATTTTGTCCCTCCCTTGTTTGTGGCAAGTTCTACTACCTTTTGAGTATTTACGATACCTTCACCAAGGATCGTGCTTTCATATTTTTCAGTTCCTCCTTTTGCTGCTATTTCATCTTTCACATGCATAATCTCGAATCTGCCGGGATATTGATTCATAACGTCGAGGGCGATTGCACCCCCATTATAGAGATTGCCCATATCTAATTGCAGTGCAACGAGATTAGGATCGATACTCTTCATGATAATATCGAATATCTTTTCACCATTCAGTTTCTGGCTGAACTCAAAATCGTGATTATGATATCCGAATTTCATACCTGACTTTTTGCACAACTCTCCGCTCTTGTTAAAAATGTCCATGTATCTTTTGAAATCGTCATAGGTTTTTCTCATAGTCTCATCCATCCAGGGACTAATTACCCATTTTTGTCCAAGTACAGCTGCATCTGCAACAGTTTTTTTCCAACTGTCGCTAAAATCTTTTTTGGCTTCGTCCCAATGCTCTTTCCCCATAACTGTATGGCCGCTGATCATTTTTAATCCAAGGTCATCAAGCACCTTTCTGAATTCAGGTGTTAAAAACCCATAAAACTTCTGATTAACATAATTAGCATGTTCAACATATACATAGCCCATTTTAGCAAGCTGTGCAAGGGATCCTTTAGGATCTTTCATCATATCATCTCGTACAGAATACAACTGTAAACCAACCATTCCCTTTTTTGCACTGGCAGCAAAAACTGATCGGGGAAGAATTGCTGCGCCAAGAGCAAACATGGCACCGGATTTTAAGAAAGTTCTTCTTGAAGTATGCATATCTTGAAAGTTTTAAATATTGTTAAAAATAATAATACCCGTGATTTATTCCTGTAACAAAAATGGTTATCCTCAACCGGGCTTTAAATATAATAATTTATGAATATTAAACAAGCAAAAATCACAGGAGAATATACACCACCTCTGGCCAGATTATAAAAAAAGAAAATCGCACCCGAAGCGTAAAATAGATTCAAGGTGCGATTTGTTAATTGCGATTTATGATTCAGAGTTTCAAGAGATCAATATCCCCACTTTTTCATAGCGGCAAGGTCGTCTTTAACACAATCCATCGGGCTTTCGTTCTGGTAGGCCTCCTGTTCAATGATCATTAACCATGCCCCATTTTTTATGGCAAGTGCCAAAACATCTTTAACATCGAGAACACCTTTCCCGAGAATTGTACTGTCATGGCTGTTCTTTTTGTTCTTCTCTTTCAATACATCTTTAACGTGCAGGGAGACAAATCTTCCAGGGTATTTTTTTATTATATCCATCGGGTCAGTGCCTGCTGCATTGTACAAATTGGCAATATCATATTGCTGTATGGTTAATTTCGGATCCGAATACTTCATGATGATATCGTATAATTTCATGTTATGCAGGATAGCATTTCCGTCGAAATCATCGTGGTATCCGAATTTCATTCCGTTTTTCTGGCAAAGTTCACCGCATTTGTTCCAGAGATCAATCACTTTTAAAAGTGTATCATAATCCTTCTGGGCATTTTCGGCCAGTTCGGGAGTGATTACAAATTTCTGCCCCATATAAGCGGCATCTTCCACTGTATGTTTCCAGGTATCCGTAAAATCATTTTTTGAAGCATCCCAGGCCTGCATCCCGAAATCGACATGACCGCTGTACATTTTCAGGCCCAGGTCCTCCAGTATTTTTTTAAATTCTGAAGGGTCAAAACCGTAAAATTTCCGATTATCGTAACCGGCATGTTCAACGACCTTATAACCCATATCGGCTAATTTCTTCAGCGATCCTTTTGGGTCACTTTTCATATCATCGCGTACAGAATACAGCTGCAACCCAACCATTACCTCTTGGGCACTGGAAGCAAATGCTGACCGGGGAAGGATCGCTGCACCTAGAGCTACCATGACGCCGGATTTTAAGAAAGTTCTTCTTGAAGTTTTCATTGATATGAGTTATTAGTTTTAAATAGAATGTAAGTTTTATTAAGATTAATTACGGATAAAGTTATAAAATCAGATATACAAAACAAATAAAACTGACAATTACAACCCCTGGTTTATTAATAAGGCATATTCCTCATACCTTCTCTTTTAGTTTCTGATATTTTTGTCTTGAATAACGCAACAAGTTCATCCGGGTTCAGCGCCTGCGAGGGATTGAATTTATCAGACGACATATATTTGAGAATTGAGCTGTACAATTGTCTGCCTTCCGGTTTATTTCGTATTGCTTTCAGGTCGGACATACAGACCAGCAATTTCCCCTTTCCAATTGCAAATTCAAAAATTAATCCCAGTTTATGGTTCCTTTCAATATTATCTACCACCTGTACAAGAGGGTGATAATCTTTCGGTGTATTATCCAGGATAAGAGGGCGGCTCTTTTTAACAATGGGCCACCATTGCCAGTTTGTATGAGATTCAGTGGGGAAATCACTGAATAATGGAAGTTCCGGATTTGTAAGAATTGACATTGTACCTGGAGATACCGGTTTATTATTTGATTCAGATATTTTTTTAAACATCCGGAAATTCCAGTAATCCGGGGTAAACAATCCCCCGACTGAAAGATCTTTTATTTCATTAAAATCCGGGAAAAACAATACCCTCGCACCATCCGCAAGTTTTGAAAGAGTTTCTTTATCCAGATTCCGCGAAACAACGACGTTATCAGGTACTTTTGTATTTACTTCAGATGGGTAAACCCAGAGAGGATAGGTGTTTTCATAATGGGTCCCTTCCAGAAAAACAGAAAGAGTTAATTTTTCTGCTTTAGAAAACTTCATAAGATCAATACTAAGAGAGCCAATATTTGTTAGTGCCCCTTGTAAAATATCAACTGTTACTTCACTCTGGAAAATTATTTCACCCTTTCTGTTTTTAAGTTCCCATTTTACAGGTTGCGCATTTAAAGAAGTTTCGGAATAATTTGCCACCTGAATTTTTCCACTGAATTGTTCATTGTTCGACCAGCAATATTTTTCCATAATAACTAAAGGTACCACCCTGTTACAAAATTGACTGAATTCTTCAGGAGTAATAATTCCTTTACTATCCATAAATGCATCAAGGATTCCCACTAATGCGGTTCCCTGCCCGGGAAAATCCTGAAGATCGAGCAGGTGGAAGCCTCCAAAACCGGGAGTTCTCAACGCCATCTCAATATCAGCTTTATAACAGATTGCACTCAATGCTCCGGAGGCCCTGAAAAAATCCAAAGCCTGGTCACTCAGACCATTTTCTTTAAGTCGCTCCCTGAATACTTCAAAATTCCAGGGCTTCATAACACCTGTATATTTTTTTATCTCAGAATAATCGGGATATATCTGATATTGTCCAACCTCAGTGCCGATTGAGGGGACAGTGCATTTTGAAATGGCTCCTGAATAGTTCAGACTGGTTGAGGGATAGCGACCATTAATATATCCACCGTCTTTTGCATCAGCAAATGAAAATGAACCACGGATCTGGGTATTGTAAGTCGTATCCTTATCGGCGCCAACACGGCATGCGGCATAATAATCCTCACCCTCAACCTGTCCCCTGTAACCCAGATAATTATTTGATCCATAAGCCATTAAATGACGGTTATCAACCGATTTAAAATGATTTAATAACTCTTTCATTACATCAAAATCGCCTGAAAGTTCATTCCCAAGGGCAAACATTACAAATGATGCATGATTTCCATATGTGTCAAGAATATGGTCACCTTCCTTGAGCAGAAAAGTATTTAAACCGGAATTCCTGTTTTTACTGAATCCTCCCCAGAAAGGCAATTCCGGCTGAAGATATATTCCTTCAATATCTGCGGCCTCAAAAGCAGCAAGCGGGGGTGTCCAGGAATGGAAACGGTAAAAATTAATATTATACGATTTTGCAATCCTGAAAACTTTTTGCCATCCTTCAATGTCCATCGGAGGATAACCGGTTAACGGAAAAACACATGCATCGTGCTTTCCGCGAAGAAATGTTTTTGTGCCATTTATAGTAAACTGTGTTCCCTGAGTGGAAAACCTGCGCATTCCAAAATCAAGGGTTGCATTATCAAGCGTCTTTTTCCCCTTCAGAGTAACAACCAGTTTATACAGGGCAGGATTAAACTCACTCCAAAACCGGGTTTTACTTCCCATGCTGTACGTAAGTTCAATTGTATTTTCACCTTTCTTCAACGTTACTGGAAATGACTTTGATGGAACACTATGTTTTATATCGGTATTCCATGCATCAGCCTTAAGTACCAGTCTGGTATTATCAGCATTCCCCGCAGGATTAGATATTTTAACCCGTACAGTGATTTTCTTCAGGACAATGTCGGGATAAACCTGAACTGTTTCAATATGAACCGGATTATAAGCTTCGAGACAGAATTTACCTATAACCCCGTTCCAGTTGCTCTGGGTGTGTTCAGTCCAGGCATGTGAACCTGTTACCCCTTCCGGGACAGAACTATTATCATTATTTACCAGAATAGTCAGAACATGTCTTCCGGAGGCCAGATGGTCAGTAAGATTATAATATTGTGCCGTGAGTATATCATTACTGCTTCCTGTCAGATCATCATCAACCCAAACCTGTGTTGGTTTGGTCCTCTCCATCATTAACCTTATATAATGCCCTTTCCAGCTTTCCGGGATAATGATCGTCTTTTGGTACCACGCCATTCCGGCATACATCATTTCCCGTGAAAGCCTCATTGTTTCCTGCCTGTTGTTATTCAGGATTCCTTTTTTATTTTCATCGAGTGTCTCTGGTAATTTCACAGAATCGGAAAGAGTCCTGCTATACCACTTTTCAGCGATTCCAATCTTTGCAGAATCTAATGCAAAATTCCATGAACCGTTAAGATATATTGTATCATGAATTGGAACAAACGATCCTTTATTACAGGATGCTAATACAAATACAATTGCAATTATGACATACTTAAATTTGAGATACATGGAAATTAATTTTGATTGCTGATTAATTGAAAGATTCTATCGCCTGGATACTAGTTACTATCTTTTCACTCTATAGTTATAACCCCTTTCATTTTCCTAAAAGCTCTGCTTCGCTGAAGCTACGCTAAAGCGAAGGGGGAAAGGATGGGAAGGGGGTAAAATCTTAATCTCATTTCATTCATACATATTATCAATGTCTGCACCGGCCAACTCTATCATAAAATTTCCAATCTTTTTAATAACTTCTTCTATACATTTTTCACCTTTCACCCGTTTTGCTTTTGACGGATTTCCAATTCCGGTATCAGTTGTGACTTTCGACCATTTCCGTTCTGCCCAGGCCCAGTTTTCGTTTAAAGCTTTTATTCTGAATTTTTTACCAACGCCATTCCCTGCTTCATTTAATGGTAAAACTAATTCAGGTGCAAGAAATTGCATTACACTTGTTTCCATTTCATCAGCATGACCGCCGCTATTTTCAAAAAACTCTGAATTTGCAAACGACTGATACCAGTTGCAACAACAGATAAACATTTTTGGATGCCCGGGCCCGAGCTCTCTGATCATTTGTTTAAAATCATTCCCGCCATGTCCGTTGAGTATCAAAAACTTATAAATTTCATGCCGGTTTAGGACATCTGTAACATCATTTAATATTGCAAACTGGGTACTGGGATTCAGATTAATATCTAATTGAATATCAAGCTGGCCGGTATTTACGCCAAATGGAATTGTTGGAAGAACAATTACTCTGGAGCCATTGTTCCAGGCTATCTGAGCTGATTCTGTTGCAATCTTCTCAACCATTATATTNNTTCCAGTTCGTCTCAGATAAAATAAATGGTTTCATTCTTTCAGATTATAAATGCATACAAATAACTCTTTTTCTATTTTTACTTTAAAAATACCCCCTTTCTTCTCCAGCCTGGCGGAATAATCTACAGAGGGTGTTTAAAAAGACATTGTTTGTCTTGTATTACCTTTGTGTTACTTTGAGTTTTAACAATTGTTATAACTACCTGTATTAGTAATTAAAACTACCTGTAGTATTGAAATTAAAGCCAGATACTACGAATCACGAAAGTAGTAAATTCCATTACATTATGGAAATGGCGTTGGTCAGATAAAATCAGATATCCAATTTCTGCTTTTTCTTCGATTTTTTCAATTTTTTTATCTCTTTATCCTTTTGGGCGGACCCTTCCTCAAGCATATTAATTTTATTATTCAGCTTCTCAATTTTAGCAGTGAGTTTATCTTTATCTTCCTTTAAACCTGTAATCTGCCTGTTTAATTGTGTCTTATCGGTTTCGAGGCCCTTTATAACCGGTGAATAAACCGACTTAGAATAGACCCATGCAGTAAAATATCCGATAATCGCTGCAACCAGCAGCAATCCTACAATGGTAATGACAGCTTCTGTTACAGTTTGGGTGAGTTGGATAAATAATGGTGTCATGTTATTGCATTTTTATTGATATTTCTGTCCTTCTGTTTTTGGCTCTTCCCTCTTCAGTGAGATAATCTGAAGCAGGCTTATTTTTCCCCTGCGATTCTGTAATAATCCTGCCTGAGTTTATACCCTTGGACTCAAGATACTTTTCTACTTCCAAAGCTCTTTTTAAACCGAGGGTTTTATTATATTCATCAGTTCCCACAAGATCAGTGTTCCCGGTAACTGAAAGCATCGATCCAGTGTAGCTTTCAAGCCATGTCTTAAACGCAGCAATACTATTGTCGGTTTGCGGATCAGTTTTGAATTTCACTTCATTAAATTCAAAGTAGATAAGAAGATCCTTTGGCATTGATGCTTTAAGTTTCATTAAAGAATCTGCCGCATCAGTCTGTGATTCAGGAAGTGTCTGTACTGTGACCGGTTTCTTCATCGCAGGTAATATCTTATCGTTATAAAGCCATGCGGAGATAATGCACCAGATCACGAATATGACAAACCCGGTAATAAGTATTCTCATTTTAAGATTTGTTAAGTTATACAGATCTGCCAATTGTCCATACAAGTTAGGAAATATTTACTAATGAGAGGATATTGGAAATGCTTAAATTTCTTTAAGTCCTTATTTTAGTTTGAAATAACTATAAGTACAATTTTGAATGAGATTATTGATTTTCAAGCGGTCTGGATTTATTTATGAATATTGCAGTTATTAATGTAAGATCTGTGCTGACTTTTTATATTTTAAAAGAACCATTATCTTTATCCAAATTGAAAATATCTGATACTTTCCTGAACTAATAAATATTGTGAAATGCAGAATAATGTAAATAAACCGGATAATATAAGTACACCATACGAAACAGCCAGAAATTGTCGTCATTATGCGATGTGCAAAATAGATTTTCTTGGCAGCGGGATATGCGATTCAGGCCTGGAAAAACATTTCGTAAGCTTCTACCCCCAGGGAAGGATGATACTTTATGAAGCACTCTCGGAAAATAAAATTTCAATTACTGAAAAATGTATTGAAATAGCCGATAGTTGTAACTTATGCGGTAAATGTGATTACCAGTGTTACTTCCTCAATGAGATGCGCCCTACAAAAGTGATGGAAGCATTAAAAGATCATGTTGCGACTTATATTAAAAACGGGGGAAAAGTTAAATCTGCAAAAGAAGACAGAATACTCACTGAAATAAAAAAAATAGTGGGTGAAAATTGGGCAACTAATGATGAGGCTATTACAATAACCTATTCTCACGATCTTAGTCCCATCTCAGATCCAAAGATTCCTGATTATGTCGTTATGCCAAACACCAAGGAAGAAATTGCATCTCTGGTTAAACTATTTAATAAAAATAAAATCACTTATACTATTCGTGGCAATGGCCAGAATCTACTCGGATTTGCTGTAAATGTGGGAGTCATTATTGATCTGAACAGGATAAAAACGATCGAATTTGATGAGAAAAACTGGTACGTAAAGATAGGCCCAGGAGTGGCTGCATTTGATCTGCAGAAACAAGCACAAAAAAGAGGTTACAGAATTAATGCAGGTGAACCGGCAGCTCTTGTCTGTGCAAATATTATGTGTTCAGGAATTATGTCTACATTTTCTACAACTTATGGAATAAATGCCGACAACTTTATTGATGCAGAATTTATTGATAAAGACGGTTCATTGTTCATCTTAAATGATCCTTCTTCACCAAACCTCTATTCTTATAAAAATCTGGAACATAAGAATTCTCCGGGTATTTGTGTATCAGCCAGTATCAGACTTCACCCGGTTATTGATGACGAAAGAGGCATTCTCGTTCCATTTCAAACCCTGACAAATGCGGTTGATTTTATCAGGGATTGTGCAATAAGGCATATCGGACTTGCTTTGGGAATTGTCGGAGCTGAATATATATCTACATTTCTCTCTCCTACTAAAAAGTCAGCTTCAGAAATCAAAAATATTTTTGTCGATAAGTTAGACATCCCATATCTTGTTGTAGTGATCGGAGATAAATATGCAATCCGCACTATCAGTGAAATGGGATATCCTTTCTTTGACCAGCGTCTCTTTAATGCACTTTATATGGGGTTACCATCACTAAAATCGGCACAATGGATGGATCTGATAAAGGAACTGTCTGATGATGAACCTTATTCATATTTACGACTTAAAAGTTTTGCAGATCTTTTGGAAACTGCACTTTCTCCTTCGCCTGCACTATATTCACAGGAAGTCGATCCGGAACTAAGACCATTCTTTGAAAAACTGTTCTACAAACCGGAAATGACTGATCTTGTCTGGTTGAATATGTACAGGATTATGAGCACACGTCTTGGTCGTAAGAAACCTTTTTTACCTGTTCTGATTTATTTACCAATCGATAATGCTTTAATTAATGAGCTCAACAACAAGTTCAGACTGATAGCAGAAAAGTTTAATATAGATAATGATTTCGGTTTCATAACTCCTATAGACAACGGGAAAAGATGCATTTTTGAATATGATTACTTCTTTGATCATAATGATCCGGAGGAGTTGAGAAGAATACGTCTCGCAGCAACTGAGGCAAATACATTAGTTGATGAATATTCTGTAAAAACCGGTACAGTAAAAGGTCATCCATATGTTTTGTACCAGGGTTTCTGCAGAAAAGAGAATTTATTATATTCATAATCAAAAAACCTTAAGTCTTGTCACTTCAAAATAAACCAACGACAGCCCTTACCGGAGCAACCGGATTCTTAGGCAGCCACCTGATGGCTTCAATGCTTACAACCGGGTATAGGATAATTGCCCTTGGACGCTCAAATAAGGAAGGGACCCTAAAGGAAAGAATCTTCAAACTTATGCGATGGTTCGGTATAGAAGCATTAGACGGGCAATTGGAATTAGTAGAAATTGATTTTCTGAAACCTTTTTTAGGATTACCGGAATCAGAATACAAGGAACTTTGTGCAAAAACTGAGCAGATCATTCATTGTGCGTCAGATACAAGTTTTTCTGAACGAAAACGCGAAAATGTTTTCAAATCCAATGTAGCTAGTTTAAAAGGTATTCTGGATTTTGCAGAAGATTCAAAGGCTGATTTTTTCCACTATATCAGCACTGCATATGTTGCAGGTACTGGTGTAACATATTGCAAAGAAATTCTCTCATCCGCAAAATCATTTACCAATGTATATGAGGAGAGTAAAGCCGCTGCTGAAAATATCATTTCCCGGTTTTGCCAGAAGAGCTCAATCAGGCTTTCAATTATAAGACCATCAATTGTTTACGGTGATTCACAAACTGGACGGTCACTTAAATTCAATGCATTGTACTTCCCGATACGATCTGCTCAATCCATAAGGGATATTTACCTGAATGATCTTTACAATAACGGAGGTATAAAAGCAGCTAAAAACGGAATTTACCTTGACAAAGACGGTTACCTGTTCCTGCCACTCAAAATATATTTACCCGAAGAAGGATATTTGAATATTATCCCGGTGGATTATTTTGTAAATGCCACAATCAAAATAATTGAGAATTGTTCCCAGGGTGGTATCTATCACCTTACAAACAACCTTCCTACAACAATGAAAATCGTTGCAAAGTATTACGAACAGCTTATGAAAGTAAGGGGTGTGGAGATTATTTATGGACTACAGCCCGACAATTTATTACGCAATCCCGCTGAAGAACTGTTTGATCGTTTTATTGAACCCTACCGGCCTTATTTATCTGATAAAAGAGTTTTTGACAGAACAAATGCCTGCCTGGCCACAGATAATCTGAATCCTCCGGAGTTTACATATGAAATATTCAAGAAATGCATTGAATATGCAATCAGTGTAAACTGGGGACAATCGATATTGTAACTATGGCAAAGGTTTTGCTTATTAATTCTAACAGATTCAAACACCCATGGCCTGTAATTCCATTCGGGCTTTGTTATGTAGCCGCTTCACTGGAAACAAATGGAAATCACCGTGTCTGTTTTCTCGATTTGTGTTTTTCATCGGATTGTGAACAGGATATTAAGAATTCAATACGGAATTTTGTCCCTGATGTAATTGGGATCAGTATAAGAAATATTGATGATACCGGCGGCTATAATGTCCATTTTTTGCTGGAAGATGTTAAAAATGATGTCATTGATTATTGTAAGAGAGAATTCAATGGTCCCATCGTTATAGGTGGCCCTTCAGTCGGGATAAGCGGGAGGGAAATGCTTGACTATTTTGACCTGGAATATGCTATCAGTGGAGACGGGGAGGCCGTTATGCCTGAATTCGTAAACCGTATTGAATCGGGAGAGCCCCTTGAAGGATTAAAAGGTTTGACTATCCGAAAGGGAAAATTGATTATTCAGGATGATAAACCTTTCCGAGTTGAGGACCTTGACTCATTACCCTTTCCCAAGCCTCTTCGATACCTGGATCTGAAGCAGTATCGACGTTTTGGTTCTCCTCTGCATATACAGACAAAAAGGGGATGTGCCTTCCGGTGTTCTTATTGCACTTACAATCAAATTGAGGGCAGCCGGTACCGCTTAAGAAATCCCAAACTCATAGCAGATGAAATAGAAATTCTTGTAAAAGAAACAGGCGTAAATCATATTGAATTTACTGACAGCACTTTTAATGTGCCCCTGGAACATACAAAAAAAGTATTGCGTGAACTCATCTTAAAAAACCTGGACCTCAGGCTTCATACTATGGGGCTTAATCCTGGAGCTGTTGACGAAGAACTTCTGGATCTTATGAAAAGTGCAGGTTTTAATGAAGTTGATATTGGTGCTGAATCTGCATGTGATGAAGTCCTGGAAAGCCTGGCCAAAGATTTCAAACGTATCGATATTCTTATTACTGCAAACCTTCTGAAAAGAAAAAATATTCCCGTTACATGGTTTATTATTTTTGGCGCCCTTACAGAAACACGGGAATCCGTAATTGAAACCCTTAATACTTTCGGAAACATTGCTTCAAAATGGGATATGGTATTTATCTCCACAGGTATACGTGTTTACAAAGGTGCTCCGATAGCTGACTCTATACTTGAATATAATAACGTCGTTAGCTCTGACAATTTTCTGCACCCTGTAAAAATTGAACCTTGTAAAATAAGCCTTGAGGATATTCATATAATTGCAAGAAGAACCGCTTTTCGGTTCCCCAACTTTTATTTCTACGAAAAAGAAAAAATAATTCCCGGATGGCTTCTTATAACAGGCAATTATATGCTTCGGCTCTTCCGTTCCCGGCAACCGGTATGGAGATTACTAATATTTCTAAAAATGATTGAGAGGATTCTTGGAATCAGCCTGATAAAAAGAATTATTTCCCAGATTACAAGACGTTCAAGAATTAAGAAAAATACAAAAACAAATGGGTTTTCTCTTATCATAAATAAGTTACATTCAAATACTTAATAAAATGCAGAAAGTATCTGAAGAAATATATAGTCAGATAAATAATGACATTTATAAAACTGAAGGAAACAGATGGTGGGATGAAGACTTCTCACTGAATCTGATTAAAACATTATATAACCCTTTCCGTGTAGATTATATAAAAAAAACAATTGAAAAACTTAAAATATCATCAGAAGTAATAAATGCGCTTGAAGTTGGTTGTGGCGGGGGGATATTATCTGAAGAGTTAGCAAAGTTGGGTTTATTAACTACCGGTATTGACCCTTCTGAACAATCATTAAACAGCGCTATAAACCATGCAAAAGAAAGCAATCTGATAATAAATTATGAGAAGGGTGCCGGGGAGACTCTTCCATTTCCGAACAATTCTTTCGATGTCATAATTTGTTGCGATGTGCTGGAACATGTTCGTGATTTACCTAAAGTGATTTCTGAAATTTCACGTGTGTTGAAAAGTGGGGGCATTTTTATATATGACACTTTCAATCGTACATTTTTCAGCAAAATAAGCGCTATCAAAATATTACAGGAATGGAAGCGATGGGCAATAATGCCACCCGATCTTCACGTTTGGGAAATGTTTATCAGACCTGAGGAATTAAGATCACTGCTGAAAGAAAATGAATTGATATGGAAAGAACACCATGGAATAAAACCAAAAATTTCGTACATTAAGATGCTTCATTATCTTCACAAAAGAGCTATCGGGGAATTGACTTATGTGGAATTTGGAAAGAAATTTCAAATGGTTGAAAGCGACAATACCCAAATGATGTATATGGGACATGCTGTCAAATCATTTTCCCTTTAGTTGCATATAGATCAGAATAACGCCGGCAATAGTCATTAGGCCTAATGCGGCAAAACCAAGAATATTAGATATTATCCCGTTTGTATTTTTACCCATTATTTTTTTATTGTTTGAAATATGGAGAATGAGAACAATTAAAACAGGAGCTGTCAGTCCATAGAGAATGGCTGAATATATCAGTGC